>NZ_SELU01000120.1:0-3154 GCF_006861605.1 Pseudanabaena sp. UWO310
TATCATTTATGTAAATCTTTTGCGACAGTTAAGTTCTTTTTTGAGTTTTTTACTCATCGACAAATTTTTAATTTCCCAAAGCTTTTTACCTATGGCTTTTTCTCACAACTCATTTAGGATTGCTATATAATAGCCAATCACTTTTAATCACTTTCAATCGCGGCAAAGGGCATTAAATACAATTAATTGCATTTAATGCCCTTTGCACTCAAATCCAAATCAAGAAACCTTGTGAAAGTGTTGCAAAGCAACACTTTCACAAGGTTTCTTATACTAACTCACAAAAGTGTTGTCACACTTTCGCGAATTAAACACCAAAGTGTACTAGAACATAAAACCCAAGAATTAATTGGCGGCGCGAAGCGCCGCCAATTAATTCTTGGGTTTTGATTTGTCCTAATTCAAGTGACTGTAGCTACACAAACAGATGCTCGGTTTTGATCACTATTTTAATCTATTATTTATGGTTGATTTGATGGGGCCTTGAAAACTTGAATATTGATTTATATTGTGACATCTATCCAGAAATCGCCGATCGCCACCCGATCGACATGGAGCAATGGCAAGAATGGTTTACCATTTGGGCAAATTATTTACAATCCGAAGGAGCGATCGTCGATGGCGAGTACGAGGTGTCTTTGGCGATCGCCGATGATTTAACAATTCAACAACTAAATTTGCAATATCGCCAGCAAGATCGCCCTACGGATGTTTTATCTTTTGCTGCCCTCGAATCAGCAGTACCTGAGATCCCGATCGATGATTATGAAGATTTTGATTATATCGAGCCAACCAGTTGGGGGGACATCATCATCTCGCAAACTACAGCGATCCGTCAGGCTGAGGAGCGAGGGCATTCCTTAACCTATGAACTAGCGTGGCTAGCGGCTCATGGTTTATTGCACCTACTAGGTTGGGATCACCCTGATGACGAAAGTTTAGAAGCAATGCTTGCACAGCAAGATACTATGTTGCAACTAATTTCACTACTCTAGCTTGTGATTTTAAAACCTTTACTGGGCTTGGGTTTTAATTCCCAAAAGTGTAGCTACACTTTTGGGAATTGGTATTACTCAAAGATGAGAAGAATGTATACTCCTTTAGGAATAAAAACTAGATCGATCCATGTAGAAAATAGTCAATAATAACTTAAGTATTTGTGAGCGTAATTTAAGTAAACTATTTTCCTAAGCAGTTAAATATAATTAAAAACCAAAAAGAGAGAGCGTACCGCCCGCGTAGCGGACGATACGCTCTTCTAGGTTTTAAGTTTACTTACGATTAGCTACTTAGCATTACAATCTCGAACATAAAATCTCGAACATCTTGGCGATCGCTGGGCAAAGTCTATTTGGGATCATCTCCATGAATAATGATTTACCATTAACCAGATTATTTTTATTTAAATCGCCTTCCTTATCCGAGCCAATGACAAAGACTGATGAATTGGAAACCGAACAGAGTGCGGCACAACGCAATGATTCTTTTCAAATTGCGACGAACTTACTATTAAGTTTTAAATATGCTGGGCAGGGTGTTAGTTATGCGTTTCGTACCCAGCGAAATTTTCGGATTCATTTACTCATTGGCGCGATCGCCCTAACTCTGAGCGTATATTTCCATCTCTCCGCCGTTGCTTGTTCGATCATTAGTTTGACGATCGCTCTAGTATTAGTCCTAGAGCTATTGAACACAGCCTTAGAGGCGGTCGTTGATTTGACCGTCGGGCGTGAATTTCATCAACTAGCCAAAATCACCAAGGACTGCGCCGCTGGTGCGGTACTGATTGCGGCGATCGCCGCTTTGCTGATTGCAGGCGTGTTATTATTGCCTCATATCTTGCAGCGCCTTGCGTTGATATAAAAGTCAAAATTTACAGAAATTCTGATCAAACTCGAATTTCTTTAAATTTTATGATTGCAGTCAGTGGCTAAGCTTATTCGTTAAACTCTTCGTTCCTATACCCTGCCCATGCTGCTATCAATATCTGACTTCTTCATCAGAAGACCTGTATTCGCAACGGTCTGCTCTGTTATAATCACGCTATTGGGAACAGCTTGTATCTTTCTATTGCCTGTTGCTCAATATCCTGAAATTACGCCACCTAAGGTAACTGTAACCGCCAACTATGTCGGCGCAAATGCGGAAGTTGTCGAATCTACAGTTACGAACATTCTCGAAAGAGAATTGAATGGAATTGAAGGAGTTCGTTATATTACTTCGACTAGTGCCAATAATGGAACTAGTTCGGTCAATCTAATTTTTGACCTTGACAAGAATAAGGATCTCGCGGCTGTTGATGTCCAAAACCGAGTGTCTACGGTAACAGCACAACTGCCGAGTCCAGTGCAGCAAACTGGTGTAACCATTAGTAAAGAATCTTCGGGATTTCTCTTTGCAGTAGGTGTATTTTCTGAAAAGGGAGAATACGACGATTTATATCTAAGTAATTACGCCGATCTGTATATTGTCGATGAGATTAAGAAAGTCAAAGGTGTCGGGAATGTCGTCATCTTTGGTGAACGTAAGTATGCCATGCGAGTTTGGCTAGATCCCAATCGTCTTTCAGCTAGGGGACTTACTTCTCAAGATGTTGTGTCAGCAATTCAGCAACAAAACTTGCAAGTTGGGGTCGGACAAATCGGACAACAGCCTAATTTGCCAGATCAGCAATACCAACTATCCATTTCCGCAACGGGAAGACTTAAAAGTACAGAAGAATTTTCAGAAATAGTCATTAGAACCGCCAGTGATGGATCGCTAATTAAATTGCGTGATGTCGGACGTGTAGAATTAGGCGCGGAAAACTATGGTTCGGCTCTTCGTTTTAATGGTACTAGAGGGATCGGCTTAGGCATATCGCAATTACCCGATGCGAATGCCCTAGATGTGGCAAAAGCTGTTAAGCATGTCCTAGAGGAGTTAAAACCAACATTTCCTCCTGGACTAAACTATGAGATTGCCTTTGATACAACCAGTTTCATCGAAGCTGGCACTGAAGAAGTCATCATTTCCCTAGCCATTGCGATCGGGCTTGTGATCGTGATCATCTATCTGTTTTTGCAGAACTGGCGGGCAACGCTGATTCCAGCTATTGCTATTCCCGTTTCCTTAGTGGGAACTTTCATTTTCATCAAACTGCTCAACTTTAATA
>NZ_SELU01000047.1:0-43911 GCF_006861605.1 Pseudanabaena sp. UWO310
CCTGATTTTGATGACCGTCTCATGTTGAATGCGGCTGGCTTATGGAACTTCTATTTAGATTTTGCTTGCAATGGACAGAAAAAGTAAAATCACCTCTGTGCTTTGCTTTTATTTCCCAACAAGTCTAATATGTACATTTCTCCAACGATTTTGGCGATCTTGATAGATATCTTGAACGATCGCGACTGAAAAAATCATCAGTAAAGCTGAAGCTATGCCGTAGTAGTAATGGGAAAAGAACCACTCGCTATCTTTGCGATAAATCTCTGGTTGCGAGCCAATCACAATCAGTCCCATACCTGCTAGGGTAGCAAAGATTCCACGCCCTAATTTCTTCGTAGCGCGATAGAGAAATACCATTGAAGCTATTGTGCCGAGAAACAATAGGGCAACTATGGCAACTCGAAATGGTTCTTTAGTTAGACTATCGTGAGCGATCATCTTTGAGACCATTGGAAACCCCATACCTAGAAGTGCTACTCCCACAACCGCACCCGTCAACCAGTATCCGATGGCAAGATGTTCTGAACCAACGGTCGGAGGAATTTTGCTCTTGACTCCACTTGCCGATTGCAACCGTCGCTGACGAGCTAACCAAGAACGATTGAGCGCAATACCAATTAATGGAAATACGATCGCGATCGCGATCGTCGGATGTAACAAAGCAAAAAAATATTTTAGTTCCATGGTAGGAGGCAATTAAATTTCCAGCTCAAACTGTAATACCAATTCCCAAAATGGCGTTGCCATTTTGGGAATCTCAAAACCTTACTGGGTTTGGTGTTTAATTTACGAAAGTATTGTCACACTTTCGTGAATTGGTATAACATCCTAACGGATTTCATTTTGTCATACGCAAAATGAAACCCGTTATAAGTTTAAATAAAATTATTTAACTGCGTTATTTAACTGCGCTGGGATCGAAATTAAGGATCAAGCTTTATTAATCAGCATTGAATACTGCGCGATCGCGTCCTTGTTTTTTCGCCAAATATAATCCTTTATCCGCCGACTCGATGAGAATTTTGGCAGATAATTTCTTGGTAGGCTGGATTGTCGATATACCAATGCTGACCGTAACGCGATCGCTGATAAACGAAGCTTCGTGCTTGATACTTAAACTTGAGACGGTATGACAGACCTTCTCAGCAATAAAGGCTGCTCCTTCCTTGAGGGTATTGGGTAAAATTACCGCAAATTCCTCACCGCCATATCGGGCTGCTAAGTCTGCTGGACGACGAATACAGGATTCGATCGCCTTGGCAACGGCGCGTAAACAGTCATCTCCCGCAGGATGTCCGTAGCGATCATTATAACGCTTAAAAAAATCGACATCACATATAAGTAACGACATCGGTAGCCCTTCTCTAGCTAAACGCTGCCATTCTACTTCTAGTTTTTGATCGAAGGTACGTCGATTAGCAATTTGAGTTAACCCATCAATAGTTACTTCGCGGGCAAGTGACAAAGCACGTTCGTAGAGCAGTGCTTCGATCGTGTCACTATGGCGGGTAGTAGTATCAAGGATGATTTCTAGATCGTTTTTCTCACTGGAAAGGCGATCTAATAGCAATCTTAGAGCCGTCTCCGTCCTTTGGCGATCGATAATTTCTGTTTGCAGACGGTGATTTGCCTCCGATAATTGTTCTTCTTGGATGGTTTTACTAACTAAGCGATCCCTTAGAATAATGTTTTGCGCTTTTAATTCTTGGATTTCCTGCTTTAGACTCGCAACTGTAGCCAAGAAAAGTCCTTCAGTACTGACTAAGTCACTTTTTTCTGTTTCCATACTTTTCTTACGATTAGCTGTAGCAATTTTAAAACGGCTTCAAGAAATTGCCAAATTTACGACAATATTCACATTAGCTACGAAATAAACGAGAGTATTGAGTCTCATGGTTAGCACAGGCGAGGCTTGCCCCCCATCCACACCATTCTAATTCATTATCCAAACGATGTAGCGATAATTGGGAGCTGTTCAACATATCCCCACTAAGCTGAAATATAACTTGCTGTCCCGTAGTCTGACCAAATGGAACGGAACGGACTGCGGCGCTAACTAAATTGGATAGCCAGCTATAAATATAGCCCAAGCTCGTATTGTCAGAATCGATATCCAGACTGGCGGCGACAATGCCAAAGGCGATCGCATAGTTACAACCCTTTCCCTGTGGATTATCTTTGGTTGTAGGGAGCAAGGTGTGGATAGATGTGTATATTGGATTTTGGCGATCGGTAAGCTGCCACCATAATTTCATGAGGGACTGTCCCATCTGCCAACTCGCCAACCTGACTTCTTCGGCTTCTCTCGTTGCCGATAGCCAGTCATTCCAGTAGATTAATGTGGATATGTTATGAGATTTAATGGCTTGGTGGGCGCGAAGAGCGATCGCCGTTTCGTTGGGAATAAATCCAAATTGCAATTCCCTTCTCAGCCAATTGCAAAGATCGGACTCTGTTTGAATAATCTTTTGACTACAAAGATATTCGAGTCCTTCCGAATAGCTGTAAGCCCCAACTGGCAAAGCAGGGCTAGTGATTTGTAGTAATCGTAGTAATTGCAGCGATGCGGGATTAATGATCATGGTGATGATGGTAAGCGCCAGACTCAGGTTGAAAAGGCTGATTTTCTTTGGCTATAGTTAATCCCATTTGGATCACCATATCTTCTAAAACTGGATCGGGAGATAGGCGTAGGTATGTTTCGGTAATTTCTAGAGCAATGTGGCGATTACCTAAATGATAGGCTGCTCTTAAAAACTCAAGAGGGTGATGCGCCGTAACCGTAATGACAGGTTCGGGCTTTGCCATGACATAGACAATCGCCCGATCGTTCTCGTCAGCAAGGATATCTCCTTCTCTCAGAACTGTCCCTCTCTGAAGTTGTAAATTAATCTCTTCTCCTTCCAATGTTGTAAATCGGTGACGGCTACGAGTTCTATCCTCAGCAATGAGCGCAAGGGTTAAAAGAGATTCGCGATTCACCAATTTCTTGGCTTCATGGGATAGACGTTTAGTAATAATATGCATAAACTAATTGCAGGGAGGGATCAACAGTATTAATTATTAATAATGCCAAGCAGGTAAACGTAGTTAATAATTATTTGCGAGTAATTATTTGCGAGTAATTATTTGCGAGTAACTTTTTTGATTTTTGCATTCCTCGCGATGCTAAGTAGCTAGGCATAAGTAAACTTAAAACCTAGAAGAGCATACCGCCCACTGCGCGGGCGGTATGCTCTCTGGTTTTGGTTTTTAATTATGCCTAGCTACCTATAAGCTTACACCAAACCTGTAAAGATAAAGATACTATGGTTATTGCTATTCATTGCTTCGTAAGGATAAATCTCTATGTCTCCATTTCGGGTTGGTGTTGCGGGACCTGTCGGCTCTGGGAAAACTGCTCTGGTTGATTCTCTCTGTAAATCAATGCGATCGCATTTCCAAATTGCCGTAGTCACAAACGATATTTACACCCAAGAAGATGCTCAGTTTCTCGTCCGCAGCCAAGCCCTAGACCGCGATCGCATTATGGGAGTAGAGACAGGTGGTTGTCCCCATACAGCCATTCGCGAAGATGCCTCCATGAATCTTGCGGCGATCGAGCAATTAGAACTTCGCTTTGAAGATCTCGATTTAATCTTTGTCGAGAGTGGTGGAGACAATCTTGCCTCCACCTTTAGTCCCGAACTCGTGGATTTAACCCTTTACGTAATCGATGTAGCCGCAGGGGATAAAATCCCCCGTAAAGGAGGACCAGGGATTACTAAATCTGATTTATTAGTAATTAACAAAATCGATCTCGCTCCGTACGTTGGAGCTGATCTCGCGATTATGGAAAGGGATACTCTAAAAATGCGAGGAGATAAACCCTTTGTATTCAGCAATCTCAAGACTCAAGTTGGGTTGACGGAAATCGTCGGATTTATTGTAAATCGAATGTAATTTAGCTTTAATTTACTTAGCTTTGAGGGATTGACAGCTAGTTACTCCAACCAGATTGAATCACCACAGCGAATCGTTCCTGTTTGTATTACTGACATCCGAATACCTGCGATCGTTTTGTTTTGTTTGGTGGTCGTCCGCAAGATATTTAAGTCATTGGGAAGATCGCCTTGTGCTAATGTCGTTACTACACAACGAGGGCAGGCAGTATCAATACTCAAGCAAACGCGATCGCCAATTAGCAATTTACCGCCGACCCAATCATCTTCCACAAAAGCAGGTTCAGAAGATGGGGGCTCGATCAAAATATTGGGGCGAAATCGGCAGGGATTGAATTTCCCCTCAGGATAAAGGGTTTGCAGCTTATCTAGAGTTGCAGTCGTAATGGCATGGATTGGACAGGAATCAAAAAAAGTGCCTGAGGGCATAAACAATTGGGTAATAGTTTCCCGATTTAAGGCTCCTTCAATATCTGGCCAATATTGATCCAAACTGGGAGATTCGGGAACAACCGAAAGTAATTTTACGTCACGCCCCACAGCTTGAGAGAGAATGCTGTCAATATCACGATCATCGCTGGTCGCCGAACTACCATCAGGCAAAGTAATTGTGACCCTCGCCATCGCTTCTTGACTGTTTTGAGCAGTCATTTCCCCTAATTCGGCATGAAAGCCTAAAAGTTTTGCCCATTTCTTCGGGTTCTTCGCACTGGCAATGCGGCTAGTTTCACGATCCCACAAGGCAAATGAGCGATCGCCCAAAATGCCTGTAGGGATAACTTCTACTGTCTCAAGTTGTTCGCCTAGCATTGACTTAACAGGATAACGCCAAAGAGAAGTAACTACACCAACTAATGTCCGAGCCATAATTTCCCTTCCTTCTCAATTAGCCCATAGATATTCCGAACAGTCAAACAAGTTAAAAATACTAATTCATACCAAGTTAAGAAATGGCTATGCCATTTCTTAACTTGAAAACTTTTATACCAATTCCCAAAATGGCAACGCCATTTTGGGAATCTCAAACCCTTAGTGTTGTCACACTTTCGTGAATTGGTGTTAGGAATTAGCTAGAGAGAGAGTACTGCCCGCTACGTGGGCGTTACTCTCTCCTTTAGCTATTATTAAATGGCAAGATACTGATGGACTAGATCGTCGCTCAGATCGGCAGTTGCTCCATTGGCGACAACTGCACCTTTTTCCATAATGAAAAATTTCTGAGCGAGTTGTCGTGCAAAGTCTACTTTCTGCTCGACTACAATGAGGGTGATACCCTTTTCGCGATTAATCCTCTTTAAAGTATCCTCAATTTCCTGAACAATCGAAGGCTGAATTCCTTCCGTTGGCTCGTCAAGAAGCATAATCTTGGGATTGCTCATCAGACCGCGTGCGATCGCTAATTGCTGTTGTTGTCCACCGCTCAATAAACCGCCCTGCCGAGTGAGATGTTGCTTGAGCATTGGGAAAAACTCAAAGATCTCATCGGGAATCTTACGATACTTCTTTTGTCCAGCGGACATGCCAAGTTTGAGATTATCTAAAACCGATAGGTAGGGAATAATTTCTCTCCCTTGGGGAATGTAGGAAATACCATAGCGGGCGCGTTTAAACGTTGGCACTTTGGTAATGTTATCCGCGTCAAAAACGATATTTCCAGACATTACTTTATTCAGTCCGATGACACTACGAAGCAGTGTCGTCTTTCCCACACCATTACGCCCGAGCAGACAAGCGATATCACCTTGCTCGATCTGCATATTCACTCCAAACAACACAGGGGTTTGTCCGTAAGAAACCGTCACATCAGTTAGTTCAAGCAGCATCGATTTGTTCGCGTCCTAAATATACTTCAATTACTTTGGGATTTGATTGCACTTCACTGACCGATCCTTCAGTCAATTTTTCTCCTTGATGGAGTACCACAATGCGCTGAGCAATCTGCTTGACAAATTCCATGTCATGCTCGATAACCACGACAGAATGATTCTGAGAAATCGTTTTAATGATTTCTCCAGTCAAATGTGTTTCATCTGGGGTCATTCCCGCAGTGGGCTCATCTAGTAGTACTACGGAAGGATCCTGTGCAATGACCATCCCAATTTCTACCCACTGTTTCTGTCCGTGGGAAAGCGAGGACACCTTTGAATATCCCTTTTCCAAAAGCCCAACGCGATCGAGAACGGTGATGATTTTATCTCTCTTCGCTGCGGTTAATTTGGACCTGATCGAAGAAAAGACTCCATGGGATCCTTTTAAAGCTAATAAGATATTGTCAAATACGGTTAACTCATTGTAGACATTAGGATTTTGAAATTTACGTCCGATGCCCATCCTTGCTACTTCAAAAGCACTCCGATTCGTAATATCTTTACCGTGATAAAATACATGTCCCGAAGCTACTGGAGACTTACCAACGATGGCATCGAGTAAGGTGCTTTTTCCAGCCCCATTCGGCCCGATGATCGTCACAATTTCATTTTCACCGACATCTAAGTTGACTCCCTTTAAAGCTTTGAATCCCGAAAAAACTACCTTTAGGTCTTTTATTGATAAAATTGCTCCTTCAGTGTGGGTAACTGGAGCGGAATCAATTGATGCGGATGTGGTTGTGTTCATATGAACTCTTTTTAATTATTAAATTAATGATTAAGTGTACGCAATCGCAATATTGTTTATGCTTTCGATCTACAGCCATGCAGCGAGACATACTTAAGATCCTACCTTCAAAAAACTCAAAATCTAGCTCGATCTCTCTAACTGATTGTTTTTCTTACCAAGGAGTTTTTGGGGAATCAAGCTCATTAGACCATCGGGAAGAAATAAAACAACAACCATCAAAATTACGCCGACAATCAATTGCCAATCTTGAGTAATTCGATCTACGGAGTTTTGAATTTGTCCCAATAAAATTGCCGCAATGATTGGACCAAAAAGTGTACCTCGACCACCGACAGCTACCCAAATTACGACTTGAGTTCCAAAGGCAACATTGAGATAGACAGGGGAAATAAAGTTATTTAAGGGGACAAACAATCCGCCAGCGATACCAGCAATTGCTGCGGAAAGTGTCCAGATAAATATCTTGAAACTAGCAACATCATAGCCGAGGAAAGAAATTCTCTTTTCGTTCTCTTTAATCGATCGCAGAATCAATCCAAAGTTAGATTGGGTTAACCACCAACTAGCTGCCATAACTAAAGTGGCGAATAGGAGAATGATAAAATATAACCCGATAGGCGGGACTTCTGCCCCAAAAAGTATGAGTTTAGAGACATCCGTAATGCCATTGGTTCCCCCCGTATAGGCTTGTTGACTAACAAAGAAGGTCGTCAATGCTGAGGAGATCGCTAGGGTGATTACGGTGATATAAACACCACTCACTTTAGAACGAAAAATGAACGAGCCGATCGCGTAGGCAAATCCAGCAGGAATAACTACAGTGGCAATGACAGCGATCGGGAAATACTGCAATGGTGCAATGAACCAAGGCAATTCCTTTAATCCATTCCAGACCATGAAGTCAGGAAGCGTACCGCCATAGTTGTTAGCTGTGGCAGATAGATTTAACTTCAGGTAATATGCCATTGCATATCCGCCTAAAGTAAAAAATACGCCATGGGCAAAACTGAGGATTCCTGTAAATCCCCAGATTAGGTCTAAAGAAACACCTAGAGTTCCAAACAGTAACAACTTTGCCATCAAGTTAGTTTGGAAAGTGCCAGCCACAAAGGGAAAAATCACAAAAATTAGCAAGACTATGGCACTAGTAATGAGCCATCTTTTGGGAACAAAATTTGCTTGTCGTATGCGACCTACTACTTCAGCCATCTCTAAGCCTCCATTGAAATTTTGAAAATTGACGCTATATTTACGGAAATATGTACTGAAATATTTGCTGAAATAAACATCAAGCTTTTATTAGAAGTGTCGCAGATGATGATTGTAATAAAAACCTAATAATTATTCAGACAATTTAGCTACGCTTTTGAACTGTAAATAAACCTTCGGGGCGGTAGCGAATCAAGATAATTACCGCTGCTAAAACAATTACCCTTGCAGTCGGGTCGTTAATTAGATAGGCGATCGCAGCGTTGGACTCACCGATTAGAACTGCCCCAGCTAAGACCCCAACTAGCTTATCAACACCACCAGTAACTACCGTCATCCAAGCGTCAACTAGATAATCCTGTCCCATCGGTGGAGCAACGCTCTTAAGCGATGAAATAACCGTGCCTGCAATTCCTGCTAGCCCGCAACCATAGGCAAAGGTGATCATATCCACAAGACTTGTATTTACACCGAGGCACTTCGCCATATCTCGGTTCTGGGTCACAGCTCTAACTTCTCGTCCCAGAGTCGTACCGTAAAGTAAGAAAGCGGTCATTCCGAGGAGGAATAAAGCCATAAAGATAATGAACAAGCGATAGTAGGAAATCTCGATCGCCTGTCCTCCGATTTGAAATGGAGTCCAGTTACCACGAATGTAGGGAGGAGCTTTAACATACTTCAATTGGGCGGTGAAGATGAGCTTGATGACCCCTTGCAGGACGATACTTAACCCCCAAGTCGCCAGCAATGTCTCTACGGCTCGCCCGTAAAGTCGTCGGACAATAGTTAACTCGATAATTGCACCGACAAACGCCGTAAACAAAAAAGAGAAGGGAATTGTCATCAACAAGTCCATTTTGAAATTACTTTGCAATACGAACGTTGTATAGGCTCCCAACATGATGAATTCACCATGGGCAAGGTTAATGATGCGCATTACCCCAAAGGTGATGGCTAGTCCTAACCCCGTCAATAGCAAAATCCCGATAATACCGACTCCATTTAAAAGTTGATTGGTGACAGCGATCGGATCGATCGATTTTGCGGGTGGGGTTGATTGCGCTAAGTGAATCAGCGAGGATAGTACATTAAATGAAAAAACGTTCATGGGATTCTTAAATTAGAGCTTAGAGTAGTATCGTTCGCTATTTTTCGCGATTGCAAGTTGACTTATTAAGTCAATAATCTCTGACCCCTTGCGAAGTCAGAGATTATTGACTCAAGTTAGAAATCTAGGCTTCTTTCAGAAATTCAGCTGGAATATCTTTCTTCGTCTCAACGTTCGGGCTGCTGCGATCATCGGGAGTTTTATGGACACAAAGACGACCCTTGTAGAGTGCTTGGCTCCAAGGAATTGGCTTAACAGCAGCCTTGGTGGAAAATACGATTTCTGCCTGACCATCAGACTTCCACTTGCCAATTCTGGAATAGAGGTAGGTGTGATAGTTGTCGGGGTCAGATTTTACCGTGCCCTGAGGAGCCTTGAAGACCTGCCCTCTGGTAGCTTCGCGGAGGTTAGCAGTATTAAATTCTTTCCCTTCCTTAGCCAGCTTTTCCATTGCTTGAGCCATGAAGAAGGTTTGGATATAGGCTGCTTCCATAACTCCATTGGTAACGCGATCCTTACCGAACTTAGCCTTGAACTGCTCTACGAATGCCTTGTTCTCAGGAGTGTCAACGGTTTGGAAGTAGTTGAAGCTACTGTAATGACCTTCAGCAAATTCTGGTCCCATGGCTTGAATTTCTTCTTCTGTGGTAGGGAAAGCCATGATCGGAATGTCTTTGGAGGTGATCCCAGCATCCTTGAGCTGCTTATAGAATGCAGGGATACTGTCTCCTACCAGATTGCTCAAGATGAAGTTTGGTTTGGCTTGCTTGATCTTGTTGATGATCGTGATAAATTCGGTTGTACCAAGCGCCGCATATTCATCTCCTACAACTTCACCGCCACCATTGACTAGCTCAGCTTTAGCGATCCGATTGCTTTCTTTCGGATAAATGTAATCAGATCCGATGAAGAAACCTTTCTTTCCAAAATTCTTGATACAGTATGGAATTGAATCGGTAATTTGTTGGTTAGGTGCTGCACCAGTGTAGAAAACATTGGAGCTACATTCGTTTCCTTCATAATAGACAGGGTAGTAAAGAATGCTGTTCTTTTCTTCAAAGACTGGTAACACTGACTTGCGGCTCGCAGATGTATAACAGCCGAGAACGCATACCACCTTGTCCTCATCAATCAAACGCTTGGACATTTGGTTGTACAAATCCCAGTTGGAGTCGGGGTTTACCACAACCTTTTCGATCATTTGACCGTTAATTCCTTTCTTACCAGCCCAAGGACCAGTACCCTCATTGATTTGGTCGATCGCAAGGAAGGTGGCATCCTGTAATGATTTTTCAACAATGGCGATTGTACCTGTAGTGGAGTACATGACACCAACCTTGATGCCTTTTTTACCATCCGCCGCAGGCGATGCTGAAGAAGTAGCACCACTTGATGAGGTGGTAGTAGTCTTCGTGGTATCACCACCGCCTTGACCACAGGCAACCATAATACTGCTAGCAGCGGCAAAAGATCCGTACTTAATAAAGCGGCGGCGCGTGAGCCCACCTTCGTTTGAGCTATTCAATTTCATTGCCTGAAACTCTCCTTAATTGTTTTAAAACTCACACCAAACAATAGCTGACTGCTAAATTAATGTCCGACCATCCAAGGACGACTGCCTGAGTGATACTGGACATTTGATGTTTTTGGCTCTCGATCAACCTTGACCATCTTTGGTTCTGAACTTACTGCTTTTGCCACCTGAGATCTTGAAAGAGTCATAGGTGGAGAAAAGACTCGCCTTCCTTGCTCATTACATTCTGGGCAGTGAGCAGGAGAACTCGATTCAGCCATTGAACGCCATACATCAAACACACCACATTCTTCGCAGCGAAATTCATAAAGAGGCATATTTCTTTTCTAAACTGGAAGAATATTTTTGTCAAATATGGCAGTGGGAATAGCGATCGTACAGCAGGCATTGGGAATGTCTACGATACCGCTCACCCTTCCTTCTATGGGTGCACAACTAAGCAACATGTAGGCTTGCTCACCTGTATAACCGAACTTCTTGAGATATTCGATCGCATTCAAGCAAGCCTGACGGTAGGCAATATGTACATCCATAAAGTACTGCTTACCCGTGTATTCATCGACGGAAATTCCTTCAAACACGAGGAATTCTGAATAACGGGGCTCTACTGGACCGGGCTTAAAGATAGGATTAACCATTCCATACTTCTCTACACCACCCTTGATGATATCAACGTGGATATCAATAAAGCCAGCCATTTCAATAGCGCCGCAGAAAGATATTTCACCGTCTCCTTGAGAGAAGTGAAGATCGCCCATCGATAGCTTTGCACCTTCTATATAAACGGGGAAATAGATCCGAGTTCCTCTAGATAGGTTTTTAATATCGCAGTTACCGCCATGTTCGCGTGGTGGAATTGTCCTTGCTGCCTCGGCTGCTACGCGCTCGTACTCGGACTGAGGTAACGTTCCTAAAATGGCATTGGTGGGATTAGGGAGTGCGGCTAAAACGGATACGCCATCAATGTTTACTCCAGCTCCATAGGTACGGCGATCTGGCTGGGTAGCCATTAGTTCAGTTTCCCGCTTGTTCCATTTTGCCAGAAGCTCATGGGAGGGAGCGCAACCAATTAGTCCAGGATGGGTAATTCCTGCAAATTTTACGCCAGGAATATGTCGTGAGGTTGCATAGATTCCTTGAAAATCCCAGATCGCCTTAGAAGCTTCGGGATAATGATCGGTTAAAAATCCGCCACCATTTTTTTTGTCAAAGATACCTGTAAAGCCCCATTCATCGCCTTGAAGAGCGCCGATATCAACGAGATCTACTACTAGAATATCTCCAGGTTCTGCTCCATTTACCCAAATTGGACCACTCAGAACGTGAGGAATAGTCAAATCTACATCACGAACATCATCGGGACTATCATCATTTTTAATTTGACCATCAGTCCAATCCTTACATTCAATGCGAAATACGTCACCAGGATTAACTGAAGCTATGGCTGGAATGTCTGGATGCCAACGGTTGTGTCCGGGTAACTCTTGTTGACTCATGGGCTTAGTGAGATCAACTTTGAATAGCGTCTTAGGCATAAAATCTTTCTAAATCTGTAAAAGAACAAGAAAAGCTGAACTCTATAGAAAGCTACATACACTAATGGGTGTATGTAATCGGAACTTAACCAAATTTCAACGTTCTTAACAAATACTGCGTTACTTTTTCTTTCCATTCTGTCATGGTTTATACCAAACACGATACGCTTACACTTAGCTGAACAATTTATGAATGAAGTCGTGTAGCTATCGCCAAATGTACTAGGACATAAACCCCAAGAATTGACTGGCGGCGCTTCGCGCCGCCAGTCAATTCTTGGGGTTTGATTTGTCCTAATTCAAGTGACTGTAGCTATATAAGACCTGTAAGAATGCTGGGATATTCACATTGCGAGCTGAATAAACTGTATAAATTGATGCATATAGTGATTTAATTTGTTGGCTAGATGAATTGTCAAATGATTAATAGATGACTGTATGCATAAGCCATGGACTGGAAACTTAGAACTAAAGTTTAGTAAGAGAGATTTATCAACTCAGTTGATCTACAATTATGCTTTAGCTCCGTGGAAAATACAGCGATCGCTTTATCCAGAAGGAGAGGAAGTTTGCCATTGTGTTCTATTGCATACCGCAGGTGGTTTAGTGGGTGGCGATCGCCTATCTGCCAAAATCCATCTTCAACCCCATACCCAAGCCCTGATCACGACTGCCGCTGCTAGTAAGGTCTATCGCAGTTCTGGTGCGGAATCTTGGCAAAATATCCATATTCACATTGATGAAGGCGCAAATTTGGAATGGTTCCCTCAAGAGACGATCGCCTTTGCAGAGTCAAAGTATCGACAAACTACGCGAATTGAGTTAGCGCCAGATGCAACTATTACTATGTGGGAAATCGTTAGGTTCGGAAGGACGGCGCGGGGTGAAAAATTTCTCGATGGTCATTGGCGATCGCATACTGAGGTATGGCGAGACCAAAGCCCTTTGTGGATTGATCGACAATACCTGCATGGAAATCCTGAAATGTTAGATAGCCCGAATGGATTAAATGCCCATGCGATCGCCGCCAGTTTCATTTTTGTAGGAGCAACGGTAGAACCCGAACTGATCGACCGTATTCGCGCTACTTGGGAACAGGGAAATTATCAAGGGAAATCGAGCGTTACGCGATCGCTTGCAGGTTTAGTTTGTCGCTATTGTGGTGACTCCTCTGGCGATGCGCGTAAATGGTTTCAGCAAATTTGGCAGCTTTTGCGTGTATCCTATAGAAATAGAAAGATATGCGTACCGAGAGTTTGGTGAGCTTTTAATTTTGGCTTTGCCAAAACTAAAAGCTAAGTAAATGCGTACCTAGAGGTTGGTAGATATTCATGCAACTTACGCCCCAAGAAAAAGATAAACTATTGATTTTTACGGCTGCATTATTAGCTGAGCGTCGTAAAGCTAAAGGTTTGAAGTTAAATTATCCCGAAGCGATCGCGTTTATTACTGCGGAGATTTTGGAAGGAGCAAGGGAAGGTCGCACGGTTGCCGAGCTAATGTCCTACGGGGCGACTTTGCTAGGTCGTGATGATGTGATGGAAGGCATCCCCGAAATGATTCATGATGTGCAAGTAGAAGCAACTTTTCCCGATGGTACAAAATTAGTTACCGTACATAATCCTATTCGCTAATTTAGCTATGGAGGTTTTAGATGATTGCGATCGCTACACCCCAAAAACAACAAAGGCTGGCAGATGGGAAACCTAAATTAACCTTTGACCAGTTTTTAAAAATGTGTCCAGAATATGGACATTTTGAATTGATTGATGGCGAGATAGTTGAGATTTGTGAAATGACATTTACACGCAATCACGATGATGTTGGTGAATTCATTGATAGACGCTTGTATCGAGAGGTAGAACGTTTATCTCTTAACTATGTGGTCAAAAGAGCAATTCCTATTAGAACTATTGATCAACAGGGAAATGAACGGGGACGTATACCTGATGTAAGTGTAATCGATTCAACTATTTGGCGATCTAATCGTGGTGACTATAGGGGTTTACGCGAAACAATTCCATTAGCTGTTGAAGTCATTTCTACAAATTGGGATGATGATTATATTGATAAATTTGAAGAATATGAAGGGATCGGGATTCCTGAATATTGGATTGTGGATTATTTAGCGATCGCTAGTCGTGAGTTTTTAGGTAATCCTAAAGTCCCCACGGTGTTTGTTAATTTGCTAGATGAAAATGGTAAATATCAAACAACTAGATTTTCAGGAGATGACAAAATTATTTCGCGGACTTTTCCTGAACTAGATTTAACTGCTGCTCAAATTCTCAACATCTAGGATGTAGCGCGAAACGCTACACCCTCATTAAGTAACAATGGAGATGAATCTATGATTGTTGGTGAAATCATTACTCAAGAAGGTGATATCGAATTGAACGCTGGGCGAGAAGTGATTACGCTCAAGGTTGCAAATTCAGGCGATCGCCCCATCCAAGTTGGTTCACACTATCACTTTTATGAAACCAATCGCGCATTGATCTTTGATCGCGATCGCGCCAAAGGTACGCACCTTGATATCCCTGCGGGTACTTCCATCCGCTTTGAGCCGGGGGATGAGAAGGAAGTGCATCTCGTTCCCTATGTGGGTACTCGCGAGATTTATGGATTTAATGCGCTAGTAGAAGGCAAATTGGAGAATTAAACGAATGAGTTATAGAATGTCCCGTCGCGCCTATGCAGAAACCTATGGCGCAACCGTTGGCGATAGGGTTCGCTTAGCCGATACAGAATTGTTTATTGAAGTAGAACGCGACTACACCACCTATGGGGATGAAGTCAAATTTGGTGGCGGCAAAGTAATCCGCGATGGGATGGGACAGTCGCCGATTACCAATGCCAATGGAGCAGTGGATGTGGCGATTACCAATGCCCTGATTCTCGATTGGTGGGGTGTGGTCAAAGCCGATGTGGGGATTAAAGACGGCAGGATTGTGGCGATCGGTAAAGCGGGAAATCCTTACATTCAAGATAACGTCAATATCATTATCGGTGCGGGTACGGAAATCATCGCAGGAGAAGGACGCATTCTCACCGCAGGGGGCATTGATACCCATATTCATTTTATCTGTCCGCAACAGATCGAAGTGGCGATCGCTTCTGGTATTACCACCATGATCGGCGGTGGCACGGGACCAGCCGTTGGCACAAATGCTACCACTTGTACCCCAGGTCCTTGGAATATGTACCGTATGTTGCAAGCTGCCGATGCCTTCCCGATGAATTTAGGATTTCTCGGCAAAGGCAATAGCAGCAAGCCTGAAGGCTTGGTCGAGCAGGTGGAAGCAGGAGCGATCGGACTCAAACTCCATGAGGATTGGGGAACGACTCCTGCGACGATCGATACTTGTTTAGGTGTTGCCGATGAATATGACGTACAGGTTGCTATCCACACAGACACACTCAACGAAGCAGGATTTGTAGAAGATACGATCGCCGCTTTTAAGAATCGCGTGATCCATACCTATCACACCGAAGGCGCAGGTGGCGGTCACGCTCCCGACATCATCAAAATTTGTGGTGAAGCGAACGTTCTTCCTTCTTCCACAAATCCTACTCGTCCCTATACCTTAAATACGTTAGACGAACACCTCGATATGCTGATGGTCTGTCACCATCTCGATCCTAGCATTCCCGAAGATGTATCTTTTGCCGAATCAAGAATCCGCCGTGAAACGATCGCTGCCGAGGATATTCTTCACGATATCGGCGCGTTTAGTATGATTTCCTCTGACTCGCAAGCGATGGGTAGAGTTGGCGAAGTGATTATCAGAACTTGGCAAACCGCTCACAAAATGAAAGTGCAGCGAGGCGTTCTTACCAATCCAGAAATCACTAGAGCCGATAACTTCCGCGCTCAGCGCTATGTGGCAAAGTACACAATTAATCCTGCGATCGCCCACGGTATCTCCGAATATGTCGGTTCCATTGAAGTGGGCAAAATCGCCGATCTAGTGCTGTGGCATCCTGCATTTTTTGGGGTAAAACCCGAAATGGTACTCAAGGGAGGCTTTATCGCATGGTCGCAGATGGGCGATGCCAATGCGAGTATTCCCACGCCGCAACCAGTCTATATGCGTCCAATGTTTGGCAGCTATGGCGGTGCGATCGCGCCAACATCCTTTACTTTTGTTTCTCAAGCTGCTATGGAACGAGGTATTCCTAGTCAATTAGGTTTGAAGAAGCAGGTACTAACAGTTAAAGGAACCCGTAATATTAGCAAACGCGACTTAAAGCTCAATGATGCTTTGCCAGTGATGGAAGTAGATCCAGAGACCTATGAAGTTCGTGCTGATGGCGAATTATTAACCTGTGAGCCTGCGTCAGTATTGCCGATGGCTCAGCGATATTTCTTGTTTTAAGTAGCTAGGCATAAGTAAACTTAAAACCTAGAAGAGCATATCGCCCGCGTAGCGGGCGGTATGCTCTCTGGTTTTGTTTTTAATTATGCCGAACTACTTAGAACTTCTAATACCAATTTCCAAAAGTGTGGCTACACTTTTGGAAATTAAAAACCAAACCCAGTAAGGGTTATACCAAATCACAAAATGGCGTAGCCATTTTGTGATTTGGTGTAACCCTATAAAAAAGGAACCGATTTTTTGTAGCGCAGCTAAGCCACGCTACAAAAAATCGGTTCCTTTTTAAATTGCAGAATCCTTACAATCCTAATGCAGCTAAAATGTCACTGGCATGGGTGGATGTATTGATTGCAGTATCGACAAGAATTATTTTTCCTTCGGGGCTAATCACATAGGTGACACGCTTGGCATAACCACCACCATCAACATCATAAGCTTGGATCAACGCTTTGTTGATATCCGCCAATAATGGGAAATTGAGGTCGTATTTAGCAGTGAAGGCTTGATGGGCAGCTTCATCATCAGCACTGACTCCTAGAACCACCACATCTTTACCTTCGTATTGAGATTTGGCATCGCGGAAGCTACAGGCTTCTTTTGTACAACCGGGAGTATCGTCTTTAGGATAGAAGTACAATACTACGGTTTTTCCAGCAAAATCAGATAAAGATACTGTATTGCCGTTGGTATCTTGGGCGGTAAACGCTGGGGCATCTGTACCTACTGCTAGAGGCATAATTAACCTTTTGATATTTGTGGATAATGTTGGGATTTTAGCACAGCTAAAATTTTAGACAGTGTTAAGTAGTTCGGCATAATTAAAAAACAAAACCAGAAGAGCATACCGCCCGCGCAGCGGGCGGTATGCTCTTCTAGGTTTTAAGTTTACTTATGCCTAGCTACTTAGGTGATGTTTACGCAATTAACTGTTTCGCTGCTTCGATTTGAATTCTGACTTGGTCAAATCCAGTCCCACCATAACTATTCCGAACCTTGACCACCTGCGCGGGCGCGATCGCATCAACAATATCTGCCTCAAACTGGGGATGGAAGGTTTTCCAACGCTCAACGGATAGATCCTTTAGCAAGATTCCTTCACTGGTGCAGGTTTTGACCAACTTCCCAACCAATTGATAGGCTTCGCGGAAAGGCACTCCCTTAGAAGCCAGATAATCGGCAACATCGGTAGCATTAGAGAAATCCTCCGCAACAGCTTCGGCAAGGCGTTTGGGTTGAAATTCAATACCTTCTTCAACGAGAATCGTCATTGCTTCCAAACAAGCCCGAACGGTTACGACGGCATCAAAAATTCCTTCCTTATCCTCCTGCATATCTTTGTTATAGGCTAGAGGCAAGCCCTTGATAATTGTCAGTAAGCCTTGGAGATGTCCGAATACGCGCCCAGTTTTGCCGCGAACTAGTTCGGGTACGTCGGGATTTTTCTTTTGGGGCATAATGCTGGAACCCGTACTAACGCGATCGCTAAGCTTCACGAAACTAAATTCCTGCGATGACCAAAGAATGACTTCTTCAGAAAGGCGGCTCAAATGCACCATAATCAGGCTGGCGGCGCAAAGAAACTCTACCGCAAAATCGCGATCGGATACGCCATCAAGGCTATTACGAGCAACGGAACCAAAATCCAATAGCTCGGCTGTGTAATGGCGATCGATGGGGTGGGGCGTACCCGCCAAAGCCCCTGAACCAAGGGGGGAAACATTGACCCTTTGATAAATCTCATCTAGTCTCGTCCAGTCACGCTGAGCCATCTCGAAATATGCTAAAAGATGATGGGCGAGGCTAATGGGCTGGGCGCGTTGTAAATGGGTGTAACCAGGAATAAAAGTCTCGACATTTTGCTCGGCTTTATTGACAAGGGTTTGCTGCCAAGTTCTCAGGTCAGTCTGAATTTTGCGGATCTGGTCGCGCAAATATAACCTTACATCGGTGGCAACTTGGTCGTTGCGCGATCGCGCAGTATGCACCTTTTTACCCACATCTCCAATCAGATCAGTGAGGCGACGTTCCACGGCAAAATGAACATCCTCGGCATCAATTCCGGGATTAAAATCCCCTGCTCGATATTCTTGGCGGATCTGTTCTAGCCCGTTAACAAGCATCTCTCCTTCTTCAGCACTGATAATTCCTACTTTCGCCAACATGCGCGAATGCGCCTGCGATCCCGTAATGTCATATTCAATTAAATTAATATCAAAACTGATACTGGCATTAAATCTAGCGATCGCTGGATGCAGCGCGGTCTCGAATCGCTGACTCCAAGGTTGGGTGGCTGTTGGCTGGCTCATACAAAAAAACTGTAGTACTTGAAAGTTTAGTTTACTTTTTGACAAGAGGTTTTGCGCCTTTTTGTCATAAGTTCATTATTTAACCGCTTTCCCATCGCCTTTTTCGTACAGCACGGACAATGCTAAGTAGCTAATAAGAGAATGGTGGCGCTTCGCGCCACCATTCTCTTATTGGGCGACAGATAGCTATGAAAGTAATCTTTACAAAATTTTTCTACATCTAGTGTCTGCTATGATGCTAAGTGGTAATTTAAACGCTAGATTTGTTTATGGTGGCTCAAATTAAAACGACTCAGATCGAGACGCAGCAAACAAAAAATAATCATGATCGCCCCAATCAGACTAAGACTAACTCAACAGATTCTAACTCGCTCAAGGGCTCATCGATTGTGACTCCCCTTAAAGGTAATATTCAAGTCTTCATCGCGCCCCACCGCAATCTTTATGCTGACATCATCGCTCAAGCTTTGAGGGTAGCAGGTCAGGGCACTCAAGTATTACTCGTGCAACTTTTTCAAACGGGGATTAATCAAGGGTTGAATAATCCTCGTCGGCTAGTTGAAAATTTTGAGTGGATGCGTTGTGATGCTCAGCGCGACTTGTCTCAGCATGAGATCGTATTGACTGATGCCGAAAAAGTCGCAGTGCTAGACCTATGGGACTATGCCAAAGTAGCCATTAAGTCCTCGCCTATGGGTTTGGTCGTAATCGATGAGGTGGATTTGCTAGTTGAGCGATCGCTGATTTCTGAAGAGGAACTGTTGCATGTACTGGAAACGCGATCGCCGAAGGTCAATATTATCTTGACAGGGCGATCGATGCCATCAAGTATTTCTGACTACGCCGATCAAGTTACCCATCGCCGCAATTAGTTCAGGGGCAAGCTATATCCTCAAGATCCGAGCTTAAATGCTTCCAGAAATAGTCCGTAGGTGATGCCGAGCTTGAGTGAGTTTAACATCTCCGAAGTTAGGGGTCTGGGCGCTATAGTACCATCGCTGCGAGTTAATCGCTTTTGACTGTAGACAAAACGGTTGGTCAATTCTACAAAGAAAACCGTAATTGCTGCCGCAAGAATATCTAACTCAGATTTTGCGCCCGTGGAGGTAGAGATTACTGAGGCTAAAAAAAATCCTAGCAATAAACTTATCGCTATCAACGATGTTCGTCGCCAAGGATTACTCGACCACTGAGATAATCGTCTAATGTTGATATTCACAATCTGACTAAGACGAGTATTTTGCATGGGCTTTTTTAACTAATGTGAGTGGGAAGTCCCTCACCCTATCCGTTTACAGGATGGGTGACGGGATGAAAACGAACCAGAAAATAAATTGAGCGCTAGCGAATCCATGATAAAATAAGCATATCTTGACCACTAACTCCCAAAGTAAAAACCAAACTAAAGGGACGTGTTGCAAGGAAAATATAGGTCTTAGGAACTAGGACTTCTGCCTGTGGAGGGACGATAAGACTCGCTATATTTCGATATAGAAAGCTCATCCTAGTGAATCAGGAAGCCAGTGCTGTATGCGGAGCATCAGCGTCTGGTAGTTCACTCTTTGTAATTAAAGCAATAATTAGAATATAGCAATCCGAAATCATTTATAGCTGCCGCCAGTTTTGTCCTCATGCAGGAAGTTTAAGCATCTCTCAACTCATTTATACCAATTCCCAAAATGGCGTTGCCATTTTGGGAATCTCAAAACCTTACTGGGTTTGGTGTTTAATTCACAAAAGTGTGACAACACTTTTGTGAATTGGTATTACAGTAGTTTTCGATTGAAAGAACCATAAGAAAATTTTTGAAAGTGTTGCTTCGCAACACTTTCAAAAATTTTCTTGGTTTTGCTTTGAGCGCAAAGCGCTGTAGGATCGCTATAGCTCTATGAGTAATTTTCAATCAGCAATTTGAATTTAATGTCAAAAAAAGTTTTTATTACGGGTGCGAGTGGTTGCGTCGGTCATTATCTGATCGAGATGCTTCTAGAAAAAACTGATTACGACCTATATCTGTTAGTCCGCGATCGCCGCAAATTGCAAATTGATGTAAGCGATCGCCCCAATGTGCATATTATCGAAGACTCGATGCAGAATATTGGTAATTACAAAGCCCTGCTTCGTACGATGGAGTTTGTCGTCAGTACGGCCGCAGGTTGGGGCGGAGAAGAAGCCTTTGTGGTTAACCGCGATAAAACAATTGAGCTTTTTTCGTCACTCGATCCACAGGTGTGTGAACGGGCGATTTATTTCTCTACCGCCAGTATTCTTGATTCCCACAATCAGATCATTCCTGAAGCTGGCGAACTTGGGACAAATTATATTGCATCTAAACATGCCTGCTTGGAAACCTTAGAAAATTCTGTTATTCGCGATCGCCTCATTACCGTATTTCCCACGCTCGTTTTTGGCGGTGCAGAGAATAAGCCCTACTCCCATCTTTCCAAGGGGCTCAAGGATATTCTGAAATATGTGCCCTATGCCAGATTCTTAAAAACCGATGGCAGTTTCCACTTTGTCCATGCGATCGATATTGCTCAAATTGTCACTTACTTACTTACTGCGCCATCCGTGCCCCTAGCTCCTGCCCGATTAGTATTGGGAATGCAACGCCTCACGGCTCAGGATTTAATCGTTCAGTTCTGCGAATATTTAAATTTAAAAGTTGGTTGGCAATTTGAACTAACACCGTTTCTCGTGGATGCAGTTATCAAACTATTCCGTATCGAAGTTGCCGAATGGGATCGTTTTTGTATCGCTCAACGCCACTTTACCTACGATGTGGTTTCTCCTGAAACCTTTGGCATGGTTTCTCAATATCCGCGTCTCGCCAATTTGTTGGCAGAGGTCAAATAAAAAACAAAAATGAGTGGCGGCGCAAAGCGCCGCCACTCATCTAGCTATCTCTTAGAAACCATTTAAGAATTGGATAGATCCCCCCCAGCCCCCCTTAAAAAGGGGGGAGAATTAAATTCTTCCCCCTTTTTAAGGGGGATTGAGGGGGATCTCTTAGAGTTTTTGACCGCAGAAAGTAATTCTTAAATGGTTTCTTAAGTTTCTATAGCAGTCCCAAACCATTTTAGTAAGCCTCATGTTCCTGTATCCTTAATTATTAACTTTTTAACAAACTTGTAAACCAAGCGATCGCTATGCCTCAAGCGTATGTACTAGGACTGGGACAGTCGGGAATTTCTGCTGCAAAACTACTCAAAGCTGATGGTTGGCAGGTGACAGTTAGTGATAGTAATAACAGTCCTAGCCTAGAACAAAGGAAACAAGCTTTAGAATCAGAAGGAATTGCCGTTGAGCTTGGTGCTTTCCCCAACATTGCTCGATTAATCGAAGCGGGGCAAAATATCGATCTTGTGACAGTCAGCCCAGGAGTGCCTTGGGATCGTCCAGAAATTGAACAAGCAAGATCCCTAGGGCTTGATACCATTGGCGAAATCGAACTAGCATGGCGCTATCTCAAACATATTCCTTGGGTGGGCATTACAGGAACCAATGGCAAAACTACGGTCACATCATTAACGGCGGCAATTTTTCAGGCTGCGGGACTAAAGGCGATCGCCTGTGGGAATATTGGCTTTCCTGCTTGCGAAATTGCCTTGCAAGTATTACAAAACCAACTTAAACCCGATTGGATTATTGCGGAATTAAGTAGTTATCAGATTGAGTCTACCCAAACCGTATTGCCAGAAATTGGGATCTGGACTACCTTCACGCCCGATCACCTGAACCGTCACTATACTCTTGAAGCCTATCGGAATATCAAGGCAAGTTTGATCGATCGCTCAGCCCATATCGTTCTCAATGGCAACGATCCTAATCTATGTAAATTTGGGGCAGCTATGTGGCCAAAAGCCCTCTGGACTGGGGTTGACAATCAAGTTGTGGAAGCCCATACGGATGGTATTTGTATCAATGATGGGTGGGTCAAGTTTCGCGGAGAAGCCATTTTTCCGATTTCCCATTGGCAACTTTTGGGCAGGCATAATCGCCAAAACCTATTAATGTCAGTGGCGGCGGCGAAGTTGGCAGGAATCAGTTCCGAGCATATTGATTTTGCGATATCCCAATTTAAAGGTGTCCCCCATCGGCTGGAACATATCCGTTTGTATGAGGGAATTGCCTTTATTAATGACAGTAAAGCGACCAATTATGATGCTGCCGAAGTGGGCTTAAAAGCGGTAAAACCACCTGTGGTTTTGATTGCTGGCGGTCAACCCAAGCAGGGAGATGCAGATGCATGGCTAGAGCAAATTCGTCAAAGGGCGATCGCGGTTTTATTAATTGGAGAGGCTGCTCCATTATTTGCCGAAATGCTCAACGATGCAGGATTCAAAAACTATGAGATCGTGGAAACCCTAGAACGCGCAGTCAAACAGGCCGCCAAAATTGCCCATAGCCGCGCCCATAATCACCCTAGCCAGCCTCTGCCAACTGTGCTATTCTCGCCTGCATGTGCGAGCTTCGATCAGTTTGCTAACTTCGAGCAACGTGGCGATCGCTTCCGCCAACTCTGTCTAGATCTCGACTAAAAACGCCCATGACCCCATCTTTCCTCCCTAGAGATCTCGCAACTATCAATCTCTTCAAACGGCGCACCGTGCTGATCTGGATAATTTTAGCGGTGGCGATGCTGGGACTAGTGGTACGTCTAGTATATTTACAGGTCGTTACTTCGTCAGATTTGTTGGAAAAGGCAAGAAGGCAGCAAATGTTTACTTTGCGACCCTTTATCCCGCGACGGACGATCACCGATCGCAAAGGTGCAGTTTTAGCCTTGGATCGTCCTGTTTATACCCTTTTTGCCTATCCCCATTTATACAAAGAAAAGCCCGAAGAGATCGCTGCCAAACTTGCCCCGATTCTCAAGCGCCCAGCCGATAAACTGCTGAGCGTTCTCACCCGCGATACTACTTCCATTCAAGTGGAGTATTGGCTCTCGGAAGAAAGTTCCGATCGCATCTATAACCTGCGACTGGACGGTTTAGAACTCATTCAGCAACGCCATCGTCTCTATCCCCAACAGGATCTTGCTTCGGAAATCCTCGGCTATGTAAATGTCGATCACCGAGGACAGGCGGGCATCGAACTCAGCCAAGAAAAACTATTAGAACGTACGGATCAAGCGCCATCGGTCGCGCAGCAGGACGGCAATGGCAAATTTATTCCCAATCGCATTCCTGCGGGCATGATCAATAGCGATCGCACCAGCTTGCAAATGACGATCGATTCGCGGATCCAGCGCACAGCAAGACAGATCCTCAAACAACAGATGGTCAAGTTTAGTGCCAAGCGTGGAGCCGTGATCGTTATGGATGTGAGGGATGGCGGTTTACTTACCTTGGTAACCGAGCCCACCTACGACCCGAACCGCTATTATGAGGCGGATGTTAAACTCTTCAAAAATTGGGCGGTTTCCGATCTTTACGAACCTGGTTCGACCTTTAAGCCGCTTAATGTTGCGATCGCCATTGAATCGGGAGCGATTCAGCCCGATACGGTATTTAATGACGAGGGGGCGCTTACCATAGGTGGCTGGCCAGTGGCAAACTTTGACTACGAGCAAGTGGGTGCTGTTGGTCCTTTAAGTATCAGTCAAATCCTCCAGCGATCGAGCAATGTGGGGATGGTGCATATCATCCAGCGGATGAAACCATCGGTCTATTATGGTTGGTTAGAGCGCATTGGTTTAGGCGATATTTCAGGCATTGACTTGCCTTCCGAAACCCCCAGCACGCTCAAACCGCAAGAACAATTCATCGAATATGTAATTGAACCCGCGACGGCAGCCTTTGGGCAAGGTTTTTCCCTAACTCCAATTCAAATGGTGCAACTGCATGGGATTTTAGCCAGTGGCGGTAAGTTGCTCACGCCCCATGTGGTAAAGGGGTTAATTAACGAAGAAGGTGAAGAATACTATCAGCCTAAGTTACCGACTCCTCGCCAAGTTATTTCCCCAGCAACTACACAACGGGTTTTGGAAATGATGACGGATGTCGTAGAAAAAGGTACAGGTTTACCCGCACGCATTCCTGGCTACCGTCTGGCTGGTAAAACGGGAACTGCTCAAAAAGCATCTTCTACGGGTGGCGGCTATGCCAATGCCAAGATTACCAGCTTTGTCGGGATTTTCCCATCAAAAGAACCACGCTACGTCGTCATCGCTGTAATTGATGAACCCGTGGGTTCTGATGCCTTTGGTTCGACGGTAGCGGCTCCAATTGTCAAAACGGTGATCGAAGATATTATCGTTAGTGAAGGAATTCCTCCTAGCCATCCCGAGGAAGTTATTTCTAAAATTCCTACGATTCCCGATCCTCAGCCTTCTGTTTCTCCATCGCCTTCAGCATCGCCCACACAAGATGCGATACCTACCCCTAATACCACCCCCAACGCAACCCCAAGTCCTGAGCCCAAACCATCCCGCGATCGCCCTTAGAGCAACCCCGCAAAAAGGATGAGAGGCGGCGCTTCGCGCCACCACTCATCCTTTTTGCGGGTTGATATCGCAATCAATTCTGTGGATTAAGATTTGTTAAAATTTTGTTAAAATCAAGGGGTGATTTTAAACATTTAGGCAATAGCTGAATAATTGTTATGGCAAAGGTTGAGATTTATACATGGCGGATGTGTCCTTTTTGCATCAGAGCAAAGCATTTACTCGATAAGAAGGGGGTCAAGTACACCGAATATGTGATCGATGGCGATGAAACTGCGCGATCGGCGATGGTTAAAAGAGGTTCCGATGGTAAACGTTCTGTGCCACAAATTTTTATTAACGATCTCCATATTGGCGGTTGTGATGCTATTCATGATTTAGATTCTCAAGGTAAGCTCGATGCTTTGCTTGCTTAAGTTGGCAGATTAATGGAACTTACCCAAACCCCAAAGATGAGTAGCGGTGCTCCGCACCGCTACTCATCTTTGGGGTTTTATAGCTGCCACCAATTGTACTAGGACATAATACCAAATCACAAAATGGCATAGCCATTTTGTGATTTTAAAACCCTTACTGGGTTTGGTTTTCAATTCCCAAAAGTGTGGCTACACTTTTGGGAATTGGTATAAACCCCAAGAATTGACTGGCGGCGCGAAGCGCCGCCAGTCAATTCTTGGGGTTTGATTTGTCCTAAGTCAAGCGAATGTAGCAATCTACGAGAATATTAGCAATCATAGAGCTTAGCTTACCGATGAAGCAGGTGAGAGGTGTTTGTCTATAGTTGTACTGAATTCTTCGTAGGATTTAACGCCAATGATGGTATCCACTAATTCCCCTTCCTTAAAGAACATAACCGCAGGGATACTCCTCAACCCGAATTGTTTGGCTATGGACTTATTCGCATCAATATCAAGTTTCATAACTTTGGCGCGATCGCCATAGTTCTCAGCCAATCGATCGATCAAAGGAGAAATTACTTTACAGGGTCCACACCAAGCCGCAGTACAGTCCACCACGAGTAGGGCTGTATTGACACGTAAGGTTTCAAATTCGGTTGCATCTTGAATGAAAATAGCTGCGCTCATAATTTATTAATTTTTATTATTTTGGGTAGTGGTCTTGGTGATATTTTTTTAGTCTAAGGTGTTATGGAGCCTATTAGAACATCAACCCCAAAAGAGGGAGCGCGGCAACCCTCTTTTGGGGTTGATCTCCTGATATAGTTGATGGCAGCTAGGCATAAGAGAATTTAAGAGAAGTTATGGAATTTAATTATTGTTTCATAAAATTGTTTCATATTGTTTCATAAAGTGGTGATTGCCATAATTACAGCGTTCCATCGCAGTGTTTAATTGATTCGTTATAGATTGATTCATGGGCTTTAGCAGAAGCAAATAAATCAACCAAGGGATGGGGATAGTCAACCCCCAATCGAACTTTAAACCGTTGCTGCTCAATGGGTAAAAGCTGCCAAGGTCGATGAACCTTAGCGGCGGGAATTGCTTCTAGTTCAGGCAACCAATATTTGACATAGGTTCCTTGCGGATCGTAATCCTGCGATTGTTTGTGGATATTAAAGAACCTAAAGCCCCGCGCATCGTTCCCAATACCAGCAGTATAATTCCAATTGCCCCAGTTATTACAGGGATCGTAATCGATTAAGCGCGATTCAAACCATTCCGCGCCCATCCGCCAATCAATGCCAAGATTTTTAGTCAGAAAACTTGCCACATTTTGGCGACCGCGATTGGACATAAACCCCGTCGCCGCAAGTTCCCGCATATTTGCATCTACCAGTGGGAAACCCGTCTTTCCTGTTTGCCAAAGCTGAAATATCCGCCAATTCTGTTGCCAAGGTAGATCTATTCCCCTTAAGCCTTTACGCCCAAATAATTTATTGCCATATTTTGCCGTGACAAAATGGAAATAGTCTCGCCATAGGAGTTCAAAAATTAACCAGTAAGTCGAGTCATTAGCAAGGCGATCGCTTTCATACTTTTTGATTTGAGCGTAGATATAGCGCGGACTCAAACAGCCTAGGGCAAGCCAAGGCGAGAATTTAGAAGAATCGTCGGCTTCGAGCATTCCATTGCGAGTTTGTTTGTAAACTTGGAGGCGATCGCTACCCCAAAAGTAGTGATTGAGACGCTCGATCGCCGCAGTTTCCCCACCGCAAAACTGAAACTTCGCCTGCGCACATGGTAAAAATTCTTCAAGTCCCAACTTGGTGAGATGAGGAATTTCACCGATGTCAATGCTTTGAGGTAATGCGGGAAGGTGATCGACTAAAGGAAAAGGTTCTCGAATGATGAGATTGGCTTCAACCTGTTTACGAAAATGGGTAAATAGTTCAGGAAGATGCGCGATCGCAAAGGGGAGATCATCGTAATGGATCAGCGTTTTGCCCCAGAAGCCTTTAAAATCCACATTCTGCTTCGTAAAAATAGAATGTAATCGTCGTTCTAGGGATGTCTCCTCAGTCGCAATTTCGCGCTGATAGTAAATAGAAGTGATACCTAATTGTTGTGCTAGTTCGGGTAATACTAGTTCGGGTTTACCGATACGAACGATTAAATCGGAATTAAGCGATCGCAAATTTGCCCGTAAATCAATCACACTTTCAATGAGAAATTTGGCGCGAAATGCTCCCGTTTTCTCGAAACCAAAGGAAGTCTTCCCGAAGTGGTATGGATCGAAGCAATAAAAAGGAAATACCTCGGCATTCATCCGCTTAAAGGCTTCAGCGGCAAGGCTAAGGATTTCGCAATCATGCAATCTCAGGTCGTTCCGAAACCAAATTAAAATTTTTTGACAATGCATATTTCATTAATTAAAGGTAATACCAAATCACAAAATGGCGTAGCCATTTTGTGATTTTAAAACCCTTACTGGGTTTGGTTTTCAATTCCCAAAAGTGTAGCTACACTTTTGGGAATTGGTATAAAACCCCAAAAAGCTGTGGCGCGGTGTGCGCCACAGCTTTTGGCTTTACAATCACCTTTCTACGATTTGAAATTGGCGATTTAGTAAGTTCATACTTGCCGAGATAGTCAGGCTGATCGCTAAATATACAGCCATAATAATTAAAATGACATTGACAGGTCTTCCTGTTTGGTTGATCGTCGTCGATGCAATTCGATAAATATCGGTATAACCGATCGCGATCGCCAAACTAGAATTTTTAGCAATATTCACATATTGGCTAGTCAGGGATGGAATAATTACGCGTAGAGCCTGCGGCAAAATGATTTTTCGCATCGTCTGGAAGGCATTCATGCCTAGAGCTTTTGCCGCTTCCGATTGTCCTTTAGGCACAGAAAGAATGCCGCCACGCACAATTTCGGCAATGAAGGCGCTAGAAAACATGGTCAAGCCTAGCACGAGGGCGCAAAACTCCGAACTTAAGGTCATCTTCAAAGCTGCGATCGTGATGCCATCTTTTGCCAGAGTGGCAAAGCCGAGGGAGATGCGATCGCTACTGGAGGGAAGCGTCAAAAAGATCGCCGAGTACCAGAAAAATAGTTGTAATAATAGCGGCGTGTTGCGGAGAATTTCGACATAAACCCGCGCCAATTGTTTTAACAACCAGTTATTCGATAGCCTTGAAATACCGACGGTAACCCCAACGACTGAGGCGGAAATGATGCTCACCGCGATCGCCTTTAGCGAATTGAGCAGCCCGACTTGCAACGCGGTAGTATAACTATCTGAGGCTTTATAGGGGAAGGGTGAATCGGCAATATCAAAGGAAGCGGGATCGCTAAGAAAGTCAAAGCTGATGGCAAGCCCAGAGCTACGCATATTTCTGGCTAGGGTATTCCATGCCAAAATGCTGCAAGTAATAATAATTGCTAAAAAAAGTAATTGGAAAATCGTTCGCCAACTCCCAAAAAAATTCCAGAATTTTGTTTGGGAATTATTTGGGGAATGATTGGGTAGATTGTTCTGTAAGTTGTTTGAGAACTTTCCCTTACTTGCAGACATTGCTTGAATTGCTCACAATATGGATCGAATTTAAGTTTAGTATATAACAATCCTAAGTAATTCGTGAGTAGTCCCGTCTCCCTATGTCCAATTTATCTGCTGAAGGGGTGATCAAAATAGCTGTAGTTGGTGATGTGCATGATTTATGGCAACCCTTAGAAGATCGCTTAGCTCTTCAGTCACTGGATATTGATTTAGTTCTATTTGTCGGTGACTTTGGTAATGAGTCAGTAGAACTCGTGCGAACGATCGCTCACCTCGATCTTCCTAAAGCAGTGATTTTGGGTAATCATGATGCTTGGTTTACGGCTTCAAACAATCACAAAAAGCAATGTCCCTACGATCGCACCAAAGAAGATCGTGTCCAGCAACAGTTAGACATTTTAGGCAACATCCATGTCGGTTATAGCTGGCTTGATTTTCCCCAATTAAATCTTTCGGTAGTGGGTTCTCGCCCCTTCAGTTGGGGAGGTTCGCAATGGAAGAAAGAAACCTTTTATCGCGATCGCTTTAATATCAAAAACTTTATCGATTCAACCCAGCGTATCGTTGATGCGGTTGCTAGGACAGCCTGTGAAAATATAATTTTCTTAGGACATAATGGACCTTCTGGATTGGGCAGTGAGGAATATTCTATCTGTGGCAAGGATTGGAAACCCATTGGTAAGGACTATGGCGATCCCGACTTTGCCGATGCAATTGCCAGATCCTATCAAATGGATAAGAAAGTCCCCCTAGTTACCTTTGGGCATATGCATCACCATTTACGCCTCAATTCCCATCGCACCCGTGAGGCGATCGCCACAAACGACATGGGAACGATTTTCTTAAATGCCGCCTGTACACCACGCATCATCCACCGTCATGATGGCTATTACCGCAATTTCTCGATTGTAACGTTAAAGTCTGGGCGGATTTGCCAGATATCTCTCATATGGTTAAATTCGCAGCATCAAGTAATTAGTGAGAATATTTTATTCAGTAGCTAAGCTAGAAGAACGTTCCACCCGCGTAGCGGGCGGGACGCTCTCTGGTTTTGGTTTTACTTATGCTGAACTACTTACTCCCTTCCCGCTATAAAATTAGACATTAAAAACCAAGAATTAGCGTTGCGGCGCTTCGCGCCGCAACGTCTAATTTTTCACTGGGAAGGGAGTAAAAGTTGAACTTATGAAACCATAAAGTTTGCAGGATCTTGATCGCGGCGATGTCTGATTGGAATAGGTGGGCTTTGACGATCACCTGATAGAGAGGCCGTTTTTTCAAGAGCTTCCCGCAAACGCTTAGCAGCATAGATGGACATATCGCGGGGCACACTAATGCGATCGCGCAGATATCGCAAAGCAAGATCGCTATCGGGAGGTGGCATACATAGGCGATCGCCTGCCATATCGTTCATCATATTGGTTAACGCACAGCGTAAAGCGCGATCGCATAATTGATCATCCGCAGGATTGACCTTAATGATATTAGCGCGGTGCTTGATCACACGCTGGAGAGCTTCCTGCCGCGAGTTAGCAGGTTCGGGATAATTCACATCGGGTAGATCGAACCAAGACCCATAGTTTACTTTCGTTTGATTGATTCGCGCCTGTGGTTCTCCGTTCTCATAACATCCTCCCATCTGGGGTGGGAGATCATGTACGTGGGTATGGAAGTCACTTTGGGTTCCGCGATAGGTTGGACGACTTTCCATTGCATCAAACCAATCGGACATACGGGGATTCTCTTCGCGCATGGAGTAACCTTTGTAGTAATAGAGGCTGGCATTCATGCGCTCCACATAGGGTGTAAAAATTACATCCGCCGTACCAAAATTATCTAAAAAGTAGGGACTAGGCGTATTTCCTAAGGCTTCCTCTACCTTTGTCATGACTTCGCCAAACTGATGGCGATGACGTTGTTCTTGCTGTGCTGACATAACAGGACGACAAAGCCATTCACACCAAGCCCTAAATAATATCCTTTCTAATCTTCTAAGGGGAATTACTTGGGAATCATTCATTCCCTTGCCAAGAGTACCAAAGACTTTTTCTAACGCTATCAAAATATCGTCGCTTTCGGTAACGATTTTTCCATCTAAAGCGATCGCAGGTAGCATTCCCGATGGCACAATTTTTTTGTACCAAAGTTCCTTTTCGCCGTAGCAAAACATCGTTACTTTTTCAATGCGATAGGGAATTTGCTTTTCTTCTAACCATAGCCAAATCTTCTGGCAATAGGGACACCATGCATGATTATCCCGATATAAAGTAACCCTGACATCAGCCTCGGTATGTCCAAATAATCGCAATCTTGCTTGTGAATTAGTAGAACCATTAACTGTATCTATTTGGAAATCTGCAAAAGATTCTAGTTCTGTCCAGCTTAAAGGGTCGATAGTCATAGAAACTGAGTTATTAGCCAAGCAATTGCCTAAAAATTATAACATTCCCCGTTCTCGTACTTTATGCTGAATTAATAATTAAATTGATCGATTATAATCATTGATTAAGTAAGTGGGCATAATTAAAACCTTTGGCACACGCGCAGCGTGCGCCGCAAATTTTAGATCTGGATTTTAATTATATTATTTTTAGCTATTATTTTTAGTTAGTTTGAAGATCGAAGGGATTAGGGAACAGAAGCCCTCGCCAAAAACTTTAAAAATTGCAGTTATATATGTAGTTATATAGGCGTTTATCGCTTATCTATTGCAGATTATAAAATATTTAAATTGGAGATATGGCAATTCTAAATAGTTTGTGGAAATGCCCCCAAAAAGGGTAGCACTTCCACAAATCCAAAAATCTACAAATGGTTTAGGACTGCTATATTTAAATTGGAGCAATTGTGTATATTAAATATGTAGATTAAATGTGTGGATTAAATGTGTGGATTAAAGTAGATTAAATATATAGCTAAATATAGCTAAATTATATAGCTAAATCAGCAAGGGATTTTAATTATGATACTAGTTACAGTTGGCACTGAGCAGTATCCATTTAATTCGTTAATGGACTGGATTGGTTTGTTGATGCGAGAGGGGATTCTTAACGAAGAGGTATTTATCCAATATGGAGCATCTACGGATTTACCTGACAATGTAAGGATTGGTAAGTTAATTCCTGAAGCACAATTTAAGAGGCTCATAGAACAGTCGAGTGCTGTAATTGCCCATTGTGGGGAGGGTAGTGCCCTATTGTTAGAAGAATTTGACAAACCCTATATTCTGGTTCCCCGCACCGCCAAATTTCATGAGCATGTTGATGATCATCAATTGGAAATGGCTGAGGATTTGGAAAATCAGGGGGTGGCGATCGCTCGATCGCCTGCCGATTTAGCTAAGTTTTTAAAATTAATTACTATTCCCCATAACTCCCTTACTTTTACTGAAGATCGCGATTTATGTGAATATTTAAGCGATCGCTATTCCAGTGAAAACTATGACCAAATTATGTTGGTTTGCTCTTCAGGTGGACATTTTAAAGGGATGCGAGGCTTGAGCCAATATTGGCATAAATTTAGCAAAAGAAGTTGGATCACCTTTAAAACAGGTACTACCCAAACCGAGCTTAAAAATGAAAAGGCTTTTTGGGCCTATAGTCCCACCAATCGCAACCTACTTAACTTAGTGCGGAATTTACTATTAGCAATCAAGGTATTGCAGGAGGAACGACCATCGCTAATCGTCTCAACGGGGGCAGGGGTTGCCGTCCCTTTTTTGATCGTCGCCAAGTATCTCTGTAAAAGCAAAATAATTTTTGTTGAATCAAAGACTCGCATTCGCGATCTCAGTCTTTCCGCAAAATTGTTGCGATCTTGGAAAGTCCTCGATTTGCTGATCGTTCGCGCTAAAGAAATCGCCGATCTCTATCCCGAATCAGTATATATTCCCACGGGTAACGAGCAAGAACCCAGTAAATTTGGGTTGAGAGATGTCCAAATCACTAACTTTAATGACACGGTTTTAATAAGTACTCCTCCCAATATTCTCAGTACTGAATCAAGAAAATTAAAAGAAGACTTTACGCAACTATGCCAAGAGGGAGAAAATTTTCGGAAAATAATTCTGGATATGTCTAAAACCGAATTTATTGATAGTTCGGGATTGGGGGCTTTGATCTCCTGTTTAAATGTGCTGCGGCAGAGCGATCTGCAATTGGGTAAACCCGAACCCACTGAATTAGTCCTGTGGAGCGTGAATCCGCAAGTATTATCACTTCTGAAGATGACCAAAATGGATAGGGTCTTCTCCATTGAAGCATCCGCCCGCACTAATCGATTAGCAAATAGCAATCATCAGCGATCGCTAGATCGCCCCCATCGCATTTCCATATTTCTATATCGGCTCTACCAATCCCTGATTGACCTTCCCATCCTATGTGCGATCGCCTATGGGATGTACTTTTTCTATCCTGCGATCGAGCTTGATCCCGCCTTACCCTTACATCCCTCCGTTCGCAGCTTCCCCAAACGGTTGATCGATATCTTGGGCGCGTTGGTTGGCTTGAGCATCACCGCTCTGATCTTCATCCCCATTGCGATCGCGATCAAACTTGAGAGTCGGGGATCGGTTCTTTTTAAGCAGAGTCGTGCGGGAATTATGAGCAAACCCTTTGGGATTTGGAAATTTCGCTCAATGGTCAAAAATGCCGAAATGCTGAAGCAAAAGGTCGTCAATGAGATTGCCGATTCCACCGATGGAAAATCCGACAGCGATAGTGGTAAGTTTTTTAAAAATAGTAACGATCCCCGCATTACCAAAGTGGGGAAATTATTAAGGAAAACTAGTTTAGATGAGTTTCCTCAATTTTGGAATATTCTCGTCGGAGACATGAGTCTAATCGGCACGAGACCGCCTACTTTTGCTGAGATCGGCTTGTATGAAATAGAAAATGAGTACACGGATGAAAAACTAACCGAATGGAGTCGCCTAGATGTCCGTCCTGGATTGAGTGGTTTATGGCAAGTCAGCGGTCGTTCCACCGTGAGAAGTTTTGAAGAGGTAATCGGCTTTGATTTAACCTACAAACAAAATTGGAGCCTAAAATACGATCTCTGGCTAATTTGGCAAACCGTAGCCGTCTTGTTGAAGCGCAACAATGGAGCAGTTTAAGTATCTAAGCTGTCGCTGTACCCCCAAGAATTGACTGGCGGCGCGAAGCGCCGCCAGTCAATTCTTGGGATTTATGTCCTAAGCTATAAGTACTTATACCAAATTACAAAATGGCTACGCCATTTTGTAATTTTAAAACCCTTACTGGGTTTGGTTTTCAATCCCCAAAAGTGTAGTCACACTTTTGGGAATTGGTATTAGGTTACAAAAGATGAGTGATAGCGCTTCGCGCCACCACTCATCTTTTAGGAATTAAGAGATAGTTTCCGAATAAACTTCGATCGCTGGGTTTTCGTCATGATCTTTCTCTTTTTCAATATGTTTGCTCTGAGTGCCGATGCCGATCATGACTAAGCCCGGCCAGAATAAATAGGCTAAAATCTCTAAATTCTCGCCAAAGGTGTAAAAGAATAGCACCATCACCATACATAATCCGACCTTGGCAGGAATACTCCTCTGGGATAGATAAAGCATATGGATAAACTCACAGCCAAGAGGAATTGCAAGGGATAAGTAACCTACTATTCCCTTAACATACAACAGTCCAAACCAACTATGATGGGAGCCAATAGGCATAAACTCCACCATATGTGGACCTTTGACAACAACGCCATGCCCCCAGATGGGAGCTTCTTTTTCCCAGCGATATAGAGCAATTCTTCCCAAAGCAGCCCGTACTCGTGAAGAATCCTTTCTTGCCGCTGTAAACATGGCGGAAAAATTTTGGATTGCCTCAGAGATCTGATTGGTGCTAATACTGATCAAGAAACTGGCAAATCCACTAGCAATCAGGGTCGGGGGGCGACTAAGTTTTGACAAGTATAGACTCATCAACCACACCGCAGGTAGGCAAATTAAGGCTAAGCGGGAGGCCGAAATTTGGCAGATGACAACGCATCCAGCAATTCCTAACCAACGTAACTTGCGGTCTTTTTCTTGAATAACCATAAAAAAATAGATGTTTGCCACAAAGCCTGCGGCAGGAGCCCAAGGAGTATATAGCCGCCATCTTGGCTTACCTTCGCCAGGATCGATTTCATAGAGCATTACCTCAAAGAAAGCGTCACTTGGCCCCCCGACTGCCCTGAGCGGCGAAACATATAGCTTTTGAGGCAGGTGTAGATAAAAAGCAAGCACTAAGGGAATAGATACTAATAGACTAGTCCGACATACAAGCGCCGAAGCGCGGTACATTAACTCTGGTCGAATTTTTAAACATCCAACCAGAGGATAGAGGGCCAGTAAAGCCCAGCCCTTTGCCCAACCAATCGTGGATTTGATGATTTCCCCTAGCCCTAAATAATTATTCAGATGTCCGATTACTAGGGCAACTTCCATCATGAGCATCCCCCCAATCCATACCCAAATTGACCAAGGAATTTCAATTTTGTCCTCTTGGGGAGTCTGCTCGTCCTGTTTCCATAACTCACGACAGAGATGAAAAAATAAAATCCAAGCAACTGCGGCTCCAACGATATACAATCCACCGATCACATAAAACCAATAGGTCCAGATAATCGCAAACCAGACAATGCGTTCGGCAAAATTTTGTGGTTGGATATTCTCTCTTTTCATTAAGTCACTTCCACTAAATAATTTCCACTAAATAACTTCTACTAAATAACTTCTACAGGCTTGGATTTACCTAGACCTACCTTTTGTTTGATTTCTTTGCGCCACCACAGCATCACCAGTCCAGTGGTGACCAGAACTGAACCAATGCCTGTTCCTAAAAATACAACTGTGGGTTGGGGAGAAGATTTCTTATCTGGAAGTGAAGGCTTAGACAAAACCTGAATTAGGGGATAGGCGGTAAAAATATCGGATTTTGCTAAATTTATTTTTGCGAGAGTTGAGGCAAATACAGCCTCAGCAATCTGGACTTCTCGTTGTAAGTTATCAAATACGACCTGCTTTTGCACTAGGGACTGTAATCGATCTTCTAGTTGAAAAATTTGTTCCTCTAGGGCTTGATTTTGGGCGATCGCGCCCTGCCGATCGGAATCTAAGGCGATCAAATCGCGGAACAAATTTTCCCTACTAGAACCAGAGCTATCACCCAAAACTAGATGGTCGATATAACTGGGTTTGACTTCTTTTCGCAGTAGTTCGCCCGCCCTAGAAATCATGGCGGTTTGCGCCGATTTCTGACGGGCTGCTTCTTTGACCACGAGGGGATGATTAATATCCCACTTCGCTAGTAGGACTGTTAAGGAGGTATTTGCCTCGCTATAGTCCTTAGCATTTTGGAGAAATTGGCGATCGGCATGGAGAATGAAGGCATCGCTAACTTCAGGAACCGTTAACCCTAAACTATCCGACAACTGCTGAAAACGCGAAGATATGAGTTCTTTCTGGGCTGAGAGTTCTGCTTTTTGTTTGCGCAGTATCTCAATGTTTGTAGAAAGTTCGCCAACTTGATTGGATGAGCTTAAACCCGAACTTGCTTTATATGCCGAGAGCCTTTTTTGCGCAATTTGTAATTTTTCCCTAGCTTCCTTGAGGGTAACATCATTGTTCTCTCCCCGTTTGTCGATTTCTTCGGCGCGTAACATATTTAATCTTGATTGCAATGCATTGATAATTGCCGTAGCGTTATCTCTGGCTTCTTCAGGAGTTCTCGCTCCGATTTCCATTTCCATAATCGAGGTGTTATCGACTAATTTTACTTTGGGTTTTCCTAATTTACTAATCGGTATTTTTTGACTGGTCGCGGCAATCTCTAAAAGGCTCTCATCGGTCAAGATAAATTGATAATTTGCCCTAGGATCCATACTCGTGCCGCCAAAAGGCGAACTGCTGGAGGCTGAAGTCTGTCCGAGATCCGCCAAGTTAACATTTACCCCCAAACCATTGCCAGGCATAATCATTGCCCATTTACTGATATACACTGGTGGGGTCTTTTTGAGATAGGAAATTGCCGCCCCCCAAAGTAATACATTGGCAACTACGCCCAAAATAATATACCGAGAATATCTCAGAAAGTTATTCTTACCTAGTTTAGCCAGATTGGGTAAACCAGAGGTGATGCTCTCGGTCATTTCTTTGTACCTCCAAAAACGCCCAAGAGCAGATTAAAGGGATTGATTACATCGGAAATAGTCGAGAATACATCACGTATATCAGTAGTGGTGGAGTCGTAGCAGGCCACGGTATCTTCTGGCATCAAAAACGGATTGTCATTATCATTTTTGGAATCTCGCATAATCTGTTCTATCGCCCGATCCCATGATTGTGTTTCCCCCGTAACCCGATCGACGCGCACCAGTAACGCATGGCGATCGTGGGCGGTGACAACGCCTCCTGCGCAGTTTGCCGAAACTACTGCCTGAGAAAATCTCGCTCCGTAGGGGAAGGAAGAGCCATCGGATTTAATTGCCGAACTTGCATTACTAGTTGCGGTTCGGGTCAAATTAGACATGAATACTCTAATTCCAGGGGGTGTAATTTGGGAAGGTCGTACGTATTGATTTTGGGGCTTATCTAGCCTAGAAACGATGATTTGATCGCCTGCAATTAAGGGAACATCCTCTACAGGATCGCCTGTGAAGATGCCTGTAAAATCAATCTTGCGTTCTTTTCCGTTACGAATTAAGCGGATTTCTTGAATATTGGCATTTGGCATTACGCCTCCTGCACCCCGCAAAGCTGCCGTCAGATACCTTTCAGGTGGGTAGTCACCTGAGGATACGGTTTGCTGTTGCGATCGATCTTCAGCCGATCGCGAGTTGATGATGATTCTTCCTGGCTGAAACGTTTCCCCCGAAACGGTTACCTGCACTGCCGACCATTGTAAGATACTGACATTGACCTGTAGAAACTGGCGTTGAAAATATCTTTGGGCGATGAGAGAGTCGTATATTTTTTTTTGGACTTCGCTAATTTCTAGTCCTTTAACAGACATCGGTGAGAGAAAAGGAACTTGGATGTTTCCGTCAAGGTTAACTTCAAAGACCCCACTAAACAGCTCTCCTTCTGGAATTAATACACGGATGCGATCGCCTGGAGAAAGAGGTATGGCAGTTACGCTTTTTGCCATACTGAGAGACATAGCAATCGATAAAAGGGCTATAGAAATTATTTTTTGGGAATAGATAACTAGCCTCATATCAAAACTTACTAGATTAATATCGCTGAGTATAACAGAAATTGAGTATTGACTGGATAGCTGACTAATTAGCCAAAAATCAAAAAATACTGTTAAAATTATTAGCTAAATAGGGGGCGAGTAAAGGCAAAAATTTTATGATCCATAAATTTTATAATCTATAAAAACCAAGGTAAACCTATGGGGTTTCATATTAAGTAGCTAGGCATAATAAAAAACAAAACCAGAGAGTATACCGCCCGCTGCGCGGGCGGTATACTCTCTGGTTTTTAAGTTTACTTAGATCTATCTACTTATGATGATAGTCCACAGGCGTAAATATTAGATTGCGAATAAGATTGTGCAGCTTTAAGGCTTCAATTTGTTGAAGTTGCGATAATTGAAGTCTTGATAATTGTGCTGGCTTAGTTAAAACATATTTGCTCGTATTAGTAACTTCCCGTAAAAATGTTTTAAAGGTTCGATATTTAGAATATATTTAGATAGAACTACAGCGTGCTAAATGTTTTTAGAAATTTTTAGCTATCGAAATCATGAAACCTCAAATATTGCATTTACTAAGTGATCGTAATGTTGGCGGGGTAATGGCTTGTACCAATAGCCTGATTAATTCCCATCTATCTAAAAAATTTGATTTTTTACTTCTAACCCCTGATGAGGCTTTATCAAAAATATCGGTTTTAAAGCCAGATTTAATGATCTTTCACGACCCGCCAGCTTGGAAGATTTTACCATTACTGTTGCGGTTGAGATTTTACGGTAAGGTTATTATTCATGATCACCATTATTCTCAAGATTTTGAATCGAATAATGTAAAGACTAGATGGCGATTTCGATTGGTTTTAACCATAGCATATCGGATTGCTACCCATGTTGTTGCTGTATCCTCTGCTCAGGGGCAATGGATGCGAGATTGCCAATTTATAACATCTAATAATTTGTCGGTAATTCAGCAATGTCGGGTTCTAGAAGATTTTTTAGACTTGCCAATTAAGCCATTTAGCACAAGATTAGTTTTAGGGGTATATGGTAGGTTTTCCCAGCAAAAGGGAATAGATATTTTTATTAAATCCATGCAGGATCTGCCCGATCTTGATGTAGATATATTGATCGGTGGCTATGGTGAAAATCAAGAGCTTTTGTATCAATTAGCCAATGGCGATCGCCGCATTCAATTTGTTGGTAAATTAGCAGATGTTCCGAAGTTTTTGGCTAACTGTGATGTTGTCATTATTCCCTCACGATGGGAACCTTGGGGCAATGTCTGTGTCGAAGCCAAGGCTGCTGGTAAGCCCGTGATTGTCACCAATGTGGATGGGTTGCCAGAACAAATAAAAGATTGTGGTTTAATTGCCGAACCTAGTCCTGAGTCTCTGAGGGAGGCGATCGCTAAAGTCGTGCATATTTATGGTACTTCACCCCAAACTCTGATCGATTGGGGTAATAGGGGTAGAGCAGATGTACAAGATGCTTGGAACAAATATTTAGCTGAATGGGATCAGTTGTCCGAACGGTTAATCGAAAAATCATAGGTTCGCACTATATACTTGAAATTCATGAAACCCAGCATTTTGCATATTCTAATCGATCGCAATGTCGGTGGCGTTACCTCTTCGGTTAATGGCTTGTTGCGATCGCCACTTTCGGAAAAGTTTGATTTTCTGCTCCTCAATCTTCAAGAAGCTTTTTCCTATCTATTTCAGCCAAGATCTCAATCAAGCTCTCCATCAAGCTCTCAATCAAGGCGCAAATCCAAAGTAGACCTCATTATTTTTCACGATGCCTGCTCTTGGAAATTGCTTATTATTTTGTTAATCCTCAGGCTAAGAGGTAATTTATACATTCAAGAACACCATTATTCAGAAGCCTCTGAAAGCCTTAACGTTCCCTCTAAATCAAGGTTTCGACTTATGTTGAAGCTAGCCTATGGTATCGCGAATCGAGTAATTGCCGTTTCCTATGCCCAGAGAGATTGGATGCTCAAATACAAACTGATTGCACCTCACAAGTTAACGGTAATTCAACAATGTCGAGAGTTAGAAGACTTTCTAGATGCGCGGATAAAGCCCCTAGATCCAAAACTTACCTTGGGCTATTTTGGGCGCTTTTCTGAGCAGAAGGGAGTCGATCTTCTATTAAAGGCAATGCGAGATCTCCAAGATCTTGACCTGAATCTGTTAATTGGAGGTTATGGGGAAAATGAACCGCTTTTGCGTCAATTAGCCGATGGAGATACTCGAATTCAATTCTGTGGCAAGTTAGCTAATGTGCCTAAATTCTTAGAACTCTGTGATGTAATTATCATTCCCTCACGATGGGAACCTTGGGGCAATGTCTGTCTTGAAGCAAAATCCGCAGGAAAGCCCGTAATTGTCACAAGGGTCGATGGACTGGTGGAACAGGTCGAAGATTGCGGCTTGGTGGTGGGGGCAAATGTAGAGGAGATTAAAGCGGCGATCGCCAACATCGTCCATATCCATCAAACTTCACCGCAAACCCTGATCGATTGGGGAAATAATGGCAGAGAATCGGTACGCGGTGCTTGGAAAAAATATCTATCAGAGTGGGAAGAACTATTGTGGCTATCGAAAACCTCATCAAGATAATTAAAACCAAATTAGCTGATCGCTTTCTCCGCAATCTCGGTTGGCTGGGACTGTCGCAGATCTTCATTCGCGTATCTCGACTCGCGGCGACCGTTGTTTTGGCGAGATTATTAACTAAAGAAGACTATGGGCTTGCCGCATTGGTACTAACTACCAATGAATTTGTGAATGTATTTACGCAAAATGGGATCTGGGCAAAGCTGGTGCAAGCCGATGCTGCTGATTTACCGAAACTTTGCCAAACCTCCTATTGGCTGAACTGGATTGTCTGTGGATTAGTATTTTTAGGGCAATGTATTGCGGCTTTCCCCGTGAGTTGGTTTTACCACGATCCGCGCATTGTTCTGCCTATTTGCGTGATGGCTACGGTGTATCTGATCATTCCGATCGCTTTGGTGCAAGCCTCTCTCTCCAATCGCGAGAATCGCCTGCATGTTTCGGCGATCGCGAATGGCGTTCAAGTTTCTGTCGATAATATCCTCACGATCATTCTTGCTTTTTTTGGCTTTGGGATGTGGGCGATCGTACTACCCAAGGTCTTAGTGGCTCCCGTCTGGGTAATCGTCCATTACCGCAGCAATCCTTGGCGACCCACGAGCGAATTTACGCTCGACAGGTGGCAAGAGATTGTGCGCTTTGGGCGCAGTGTTCTTGGCGTGAAGGTTATGCATACTTTAATCAATAATCTCGACTACGTGATTGCGGGTAGATTCTTAGGAGTAGAAGCGTTAGGTTTATATTATTTTGCTTTCAATGCAGGGCTGGGCATCAGTATGAGTGCGATCAATGCCCTTGATACGGCGCTATTCCCCCATCTCTGTGATGCTCGTAATCAGCCAAGGGAATTCAAAGCAAGATATTTCCAAACCTTTACGAGGGTTGCTTGGATTATCTTCCCTTTAGTGATTTTACAGTCTGGACTCGCGCCCTTTTATGTACCAATTATCTTTGGACAAAAGTGGATACCCGCAATCCCACTATTAGTTCTAATCTGTCTATCCGCAGTGCCGCGCCCCTTTGCCAATGTGGCTTCTAATGGGCTTTGGGCGATCGATAAACCTGATTGGGATTTCATTTGGAATATTCTATTTACAGGTGCTTTTGCGATCGCGCTACTAGTTGGAGTGAATTGGGGCGTATTAGGCGTAGCTGTAGCTGTTTTCTTGACCCATAGTATTGCTTCCCCTGCTTATACGGTTTGGGTATCTTCCTATATTTCTAAGGTAATGAATAAGGAGATAATTGAAATAGAAGCAAAAGAGGCTAAAAGCATCTGAAAATAATTGAATTTGGCGTTAATAGAGACGCGTTTTGAGATTAAACTATTTTAAATTAATACAAGCGATCGCTTTTTAGTAATAATTAAGGCGATCGCTGGTTGCTTTTCATACTGGTAAAGGCGATCGCTTAAGTCTCAAGATTTATATTAGCGATCGCTTTTTAGTGATAATTAAGGCGATCGCTTGTTGCTTTTCATACTGGTAAAGGCGATCGCTTAAGTCTCAAGATTTATATTGGCGATCGCTTTTTAGTGATAATTAAGGTGATCGCATATTGGTTGTCATGCCCGTAAATGCTAATATCATTGTTTAACCCACATTCCGCTCGTAATGGAAGCCTAAAAATATTTAAAACTAGACAATGATGGTTTCAGTGATTTTTGGAAAAATTAATGACATTAATTCCTATTAGTGCATCACTATTTAAAGTATTAAGATAGTGATATTTTTGCTGGCAAAGCTCAAAACACTTACTGTATAAGGATTTGTTTTCTAAATACTTTTTTCAGTAAAATAAGAGCGGAATGTGGGTTTAACCACTCTTTGTCTGTAAATTTTCCCCAATCAATATTTTTATCGATCTATTATTAATTAGTCTTCCACTTGTACTACTTCAATAATGGCGCGTTACGCTAAAGCTAACGCACACTACTTGCTCTAGCAAATTTGAGGCGTAATTATGATAATTGAGATGAACGAATGGTTGAGGAGAGAGTCGGCAGTAGATTCAATCTTGCGAGCAATAGAAAGAAATGATATTCCTACTATAGAAGCACTACTGGAGTCGTACGGTATTTCCCCTGATGAAGTTACTGATGAATATACCCTTCTTGGATATGCAGCAGAGAAAGGAGGGAAAGAAGTCACAAGATTCATTCTGGGAAAAGGTGCTGATATTAATCCTCTCTCTGATAATCCTGATGTATTGACTCCTCTCATGTCTGCTGTGCAAGGAGGTAACTTTGAAATTGTCAGAATGTTTATCGAAGCGGGGGCAGATACGAATGAGATTAGAGATGCTGGACGCTATCCTCTATTGATTGCTGCGGAATGGGGAAGAGAAGATTTATTTGATTATCTATTGCCATTTACAACATCAGGACTGATAGAAGAAGCTACAAACACTCTGAGAGCGTGTTTGAGAAGTTAAGCGAGACGTTTGAGGAGGATCTGAATCATGCCGACATAGAAAAAAGCCTCAGAAGTTTCAGGTAAAAGTTCGTACTCTCTTGTCAAACGCCGAAAGCGAGAAAACCAAGCAAAAGTACGTTCAACCACCCAGCGCTTTTGTTGGACAACAAAGCCTTTTTGCCCCACAGGAGGAACGACAACCTGCAAACACCAGTAAAAAGTATGCAGAATCGCCAGAATGAAAGCTTTACCACTATAACCACGATCCACCCAAATCGTTGATAGACGGGGGAAACGGTCACGAATTTGGTTGATTTTTTCTAAAAGCATGGTTGCCCCCTTGCGATCATCAAGATTAGCCGCAGTAACTACTACTATCAATAGCAAACCCAATGTGTCCACAAGAATATGTCGTTTTCTCCCATTGACGAACTTGTTGCCATCAATACCAACTGCTTCTGGTGATGCTAATCGGCTAGCAATTTTAGTTGATTGAGAGCGTGTTTGAGAAGTTTTTGGCAATAAAAAAAGGTGAAAAAAAGCTCCCAAAGGTATAGTCTGTCAATATACAAAAACAAAGACAGCCTTATGGAAGCAACAAAGAAATCATACCCCACAGACT
>NZ_SELU01000048.1:0-43614 GCF_006861605.1 Pseudanabaena sp. UWO310
TTCTCGATACGGTTGATGCGGTTGCAGATTCTGAGTTTGAAAATGTTAAGGGTAGGGATAAGCGGGAGTTAGCTAGGGTTAATTCTTTGCTGAAGCACGCGACTACTCTTAATAGTCATGAAATTGAGAGGAAGATTAACCATGAGGTTTTGAAGCAGTGGTTGGTGGAGTTTCTTGATATTTTATCTGGGGCAGTCACTCATGGGGATTTGCATATTCAATATGAGCGGTTAACTGTTTCTCTCGCAGATGAGAGCTTACGGAATATTGCTCATAGGTCGGCGGCTAATCTTTATCTGGATGCCACGATTGATGTGACTGATCTGGAAATGCGGCTTAATAATCCTGTCCATACGCTTAAGCAAGCTGGTGAATTGGTGATGCCACCGATTTTTCAGGTGCATAATCTGGGGCGTTTGGGTTTGCAGCGTCGTGAGGAAAAGATAGCTAAAGTTCAAGCGATTATTGCTCATCTTACTGAACTCGATCCCACCACTAGGGTGATTGATTTTAAAAAGTTTGCCAAGAGTCAAGATGGTTTTTGGTTCCGCGATTCTCGTGGGTCTAATGATTTTAAATCGGCAAAAACCTTTGCGATCGTCGGGACTCCCTGTGCCAATATTGCCATGCTTCGTGCGGATTATGTGGCGATGACAGGTTTGCATCCCACTGATAAAGATCCCGCTTTTGCAGCGTTTGTCGATCGCCATATTTTGGCGACGGTAACGCAGTGTTTTGGCAGGAAAGCAGGCGATCGCTTTAATCAGGGTGATATTATTTACTTTTTGTCGGATTTTGATCTTGGTAATATACCCCATACTCTGATTAAGTCTGGTGATATTACTGCGGAAGCGATGTCTAATTTGGAGCTTCTACAACTCAAGGTGGCTCAGGTGATTAATACTGTTGCGGATGGTGGGTTTGATTTGTTGAATGCTTCTCAACGTCAACTATCAGATTATTTCGGCATTCCTCGAGGAGTGCTGCTTTACCATTTTGATTGGATCAAACCGTTATTAGATAATTTGTATAACAAATTGATCCATAGTTTTAATGAAAAGCTGAATTCTCTTAATGAGCCTTCTGATTTGGAATTGGTTAATCTTTGGGTTGGTGTAACTGAGCTATTTTTGAGTGATAATCTGCCGATTAAAGATACTTTGGTTGGTATTTTTGAGTTCTTTGCCGAACATATTCCACTCTATTTACATAGCCATATTCTGGCGAGCCTTTCTAATCATGCTCGTCATAAATTGTTCTCGACTTTGGCGGTTTTGGCTATTAGTGAATAATCATTATTGCTGAACTTTCCCAATCTGCTGTTACTGAAGCTATCACGACGATCGCTGAGGCAGAGGGAAAATTTGGCTTGAGTCGTAGTGAATCGAAGGATTATTTTACAGAGTGGCATGACCATTTACCAGAGATCAATTCTAGCGATCGTGCCAATCTAGATATTCTCTGGCGGCGTTATATTTATCATCGTTCTGGTGGACATTTGCTAGAGAGTACGGTGATGCTCTTACTAGTTTCGCCATTGCTCACTATCGCTGGTTTATACGATCCTCCTTGTCGGATTAAGGCGGAGGAGTCGATTGCGATCAATGTTTCTGATAGTGAAGAGACTCTACAGGGGCGCATCGATGTGTTGGTATTGCGCGATCGCCTGTGGATCATTGTTTTAGAATCAAAGAAAACAATGCTTTCGGTTTGGTCTGCGTTGCCGCAAACTTTGGCTTATTTGATGGCCAGTCCAAATAGCGACGGTACACATCCCGCAGGGAATCGCCCGACTTTTGCGATGTTGACGAATGGTGATGATATTGTGTTTGTGAAGTTAGAGGGTAAGCAATATGCAATGTCTCAGGTTTTGGCTCCTTTAGTTAATCAGGGGGAGTTAGAGGTAGCATGGCAAGTTTTACGCAAGATTGCAGAAATAGAAGTTTGATGCTTTGACAATTAGACAACGTTTTCTTTTTGCTTATAGTCTTGCCAATATCTTTTAGCATTAACAATATCCTGAGATTGAGTACTTTTATCTCCTCCATTCAAAAGCAAGTATTTATCTATTCCAATTTTACCACAATAAACTCTGTAGCCCGGTCCATAAAATATCTTTAACTCTATCAATCCATCTCCAACCGATTTGTAATTACCTAAATTCCCTTGTTTACATTGAGTAAGCCTACTTTGAATAATTTCTTTTGCTAGTAAGTCTCCCAGAGAATCTATCCAACTAACAAGAGGTTTATCTCCATTTGCCTCAGTATAACAAGGTAGTAAATCATCTTGATTATGCCAAGGTAGTGCTAGAATTCGCGCTTTAATTTTTTCTTTGTTTTGCCGAATATGTTGTCCCTTACTAGCATGAATTATACTCTCAAACTTAGTCGTAAATTCTTCTGTACTGTCGTTTAAGCTAACTATCTTTAATTCTAATGAGTCATAGTTCCATTTGGGATCAGAGCAAAAACTAATTGCTATAGAATTTAGTAGATATGAAATACCAAGCGCATAAGCTGTTTCATCTTGGCAAGAAAAATCAGATAGAGCCTTCTGATCGTGAATTCTTGAATCACTAATTTGGGCTAATAATGGTGAGTTAATTTCAAATGATCTCAGAAGCCTACGGTCATCAATATCAACTTGATCATCATTTAACCAAGCAGCGATAGGATAGTTATATGAAAGGTCAATGCTATATAAACTGCCTTCTGAACGTAAGGCTTTCTTAGCTCCATAAAAAATTGCTGTGCCAAGAACATCTACTAAATCAGTCATTAATTTTCTGGCATATCCTATCTCGTTTACAGGAGAGGGAATAGACAGATCATTTAGAACCATTTCCACTGTCATTGTTTACTCCTCAATTGGCTGAAGCAATGCAGCAAGAATATTATCCCACTCATCAAAGAATCCATCAGGCCATTGATCAATTCTGCCTTTTCGATTCATTTTGGGAGAAATAACTTCACTGATGTTTTGTTCTTGTGATATTCTTCTCTGGAAAAAGTGGAGTTTTACATCGTCAGGACTGATTTTTCCGTCATGTACAGCCAAGCGAATTCCATTCAGTACATGGTCACTATGAGTCTCTAAAATTATCTGTACGCCTTGAGCCGCCGCTTTTGCAAGTAAGTTACCCATCTGAGCTTGACCTCTAGGATGTAGATGCGCTTCTGGATTCTCAAGTAATAGTAAAGACCCTGACTTAGCTGCTAGAAGAGCAGTAATTACTGGTAATGTGTATGTAATACCGAATCCAACATTTGTTGCACGATATTTTTTACTGAGTCCAAAAGAGTATTCTAGACTAACTAAATCCATTCCTTGATTCTCAGTGATATGAATCCTAGTTCCAGGACTAATTTCTCCTAACCATGCTTCGGCTTGACTCAGTAGGCTTAAAGACTTTGCATTTTCATGTCCAAGATCTTGATTTGGAATATCGGAATCTCTAAAAATTGATAAGAAATGAGAAGTGTACTCTCCCATAACTCCCAACTGTCGATGCTCACGCACTTGAAAATCAGATGTCTCAAAAGAAGTTCGAGGACCAATCCGTTCTGCTTGTAAGTATTGAAAATCATCACTAAACAAACTGGTCTGATAAATATCAGATGTTTTAACTGTTGATGCTAGTTTCAATATGTCTGTCTGTGGATCATAATCAAATCTCCAATTCGCATCAGTTCCATTCTTAAATGCTAGAAAAAATTCGATTTTATCTTCCTTTGCATCTTCAAATAGAGCATCTCTTGCCGTGCCAATATGAATCAAGTCTCCATTAAGAGATAAGCCAGTAGATTCTAAGAGTCTCTGTTGATAAGACTGACGTAATAGCAGTAGAGATTGTAACACTGATGATTTACCCATGCCATTTAGCCCTGTAAGTAGGGTTAATGAGCCAAACTCTAGGCATTGATCTTCAAATCGCTTGAAATTTTTCAAGCCAAGTTGTTTAATCATGATAATACCTCCTGAATTAATTCCTCAATAGCGCTAAATCTACGCTTAACTTTTTTAGTGTCTGCCGTTCCTTGAGAAATCGCGGAGTCAAATCTTGGGTCTTGTTCTCGGTCATTCATTAATGTAATAAATTTATCAATTAATATATCTTTTCTTTCTATTAGGATTTGAATCTGTTCTTCAGTTAATTTACTTAAATTGACTGACCAAGACTCAAATAAAGCCTTATTAATGAGAGATCTTGGCGCATCTAGTTTATAACATTTACGAAAAGCATATTTGCCAAAGATTTCATGTGAAGCAATCATAGACTTCTTAAATTTTTCCTCTAAGTTTGCAAGTGATTGTTCATCCATTCTATTTATTCTTGCCATTACGTCACTCAGGAAACTGTCAAACTCTTTTGCGTTGTAATCGTTATAAGGAAATATTATGAAAGCTAAAAAACGAAGTACAAACTCACGATCTTCCATGCGTTCACCAGAGATGCTTTTTGTAGTAGCTTTCTTAAATTCGGGAAGTTTACTAAGCTTTTCTAGAAACTTAGTAGATTTACCTTGATTCAAAGCATGTCGAACTTCCTGCAAGGATAAAGGAAGTCCACCTGTGTTGATCCGTTTGAACATATTAAACTTAACTTCTGGTGGTGTCCCTTTTTCAATTAGATAAACAGTGACTTGAGTTTCAATAATTCTTCTTTGCAAATTTCGTGGTAACTCGTCAAAGCTTTTACCATTGAGTTTTAGGAATTCGAGTTCACTTAGTCTTAGTGATTGTTTATCTTTTTCATCTTTATCAATTACAAACTCCTTTAAAGTTGTTAGTCTTTGTAAACCATCAATAACGATCCACTTATCTTCATTTGTTGCATCCATATAAAACGCAGGTAATGGAATTCTTACAAGTAAGGATTCAATAAGACGACTTTTAGTTCGACTATTCCATATTCCACCTTTACGCTGAAAGTCTGGTGCTAGATTTAGCTCTTCATATTTAATGCGTTGTAATAATAGATCAATTGTCATTGATCTTGTCTCAATCCTAATCAATTCAGGATCGAATGGTTGAGTAATACTTTCATCTTCATCTGGATCTATTCCATCCTCTATGTCTTCAAGATATTCTTCTGTTTGTAAGTTGTTACCTATTGACATGGAATTTTATTGCTACAATTAATATGAGTTAGACTTTTAGCATTATAGCAAGTTAAATGCAGTAGGTGATTAATATCTATTGATTTATCTACCTTACTTACTTTAAGCCTTTATCGTAATTATTTTGGCTACAAGACCTTTAATGATGACAAAAGGCGATTGCCACTTCCTCCCTTACTCAACTTTTGCTGTTTGAGGCGATCGCCATCCCTCCTATTAACCAATCAAAGCCTCTAACTGTTTTAACAAAGCCTCCAACTTCTTTTGCTTTTTCGCATCCTTCCAAACAGGTGAAGACTTTGCTGCCTTGAAAGTAGACTCAAATCGAGAACGGAGATCCGTTGGTTCACTAGCTAGAGACTTTTGAGAGCTTTCTTTTATTCTGATCTTGATTTCATTTAAAGATAGCCCATCAGCGATCGCCTCATCTAACAACTGCTTTTGAAACGCTGCATCCTTAACACCAGCAATCAGCTTTGCCTTAGTATATTCAATCTTTCCCTCACGCAAAGCCTGAACCACAATCTCCGAAAGTTTTAGCAAAGGCAACCGATTTGTCACAAACGACTGCCAATTCATCCGCCCTAATTGTTCAAAAATTCGTTCGATTTGCTGGATTAGAGTTGCCTTACCAAGCTCATTATTATTATCTTCACCACTGATAATAACGTTATTATCAGTCTCGGCTAGATCGTCTTTGCCATTGATAATAACGTTATTATCAACCTCATCAAGATTGTCAGGATTGCTGAAATCCGTCTTGCTGCGGTTATTCTGATTAAACAGTAGACGCAGTAAATTAGGAATCTCATCCAACGGACGCGCAAGCTCAAGAGCTAAAAGATCGAGAATCCCCTCCGTTTCTTCAATGGGATTGAGATCTTCTCTCTGGAGGTTCTCGACCAGCGCAATTTGCCAAGCCTCATTATTGTCTAACTCCCGCACAATTACAGGAACAGCTTTTAAACCTGATAACTGCGCTGCCCGATAACGACGCTCACCAGCAACCAGTTCATAACCACCCGCCGAACGAGGACGCACTAGTAGAGGTTGTAAAACTCCGTGCTGCGCGATCGATGTTGCTAAGGTTTGTAATGCCTCTGCATCAAAATAACGACGAGGTTGCTTCGGCGGTAAATGAATATCCGCAATTTGAATCTCAACCTCAGACTTAAGGCGATCGCTAGGTATAGGAGATTCATCAACTTCAGGTGCAAGCCAAGGAGCGCTAGGTGCAGTGATACGTCCGCTAAAAGGCTTTGTTGTTTTTCGGGTCATGCCAGTTTCTCAATATGATCGATAATTTTGTCCATAATCTTTACAGCAGGATGCTTAGCTTGTAAAGCTGCTAGAGGTAATCTCTCTTCACTAGCATCAACGAATGCTGTAGCACGGGGAATTGCCTCAAACACTTTACCCCATACAGCAAGTTGTTTATTCATTGCCTCAAGGGTACGAATATCTGCGGAGTTGCGACCATCGTAGCGAGTTGGGACAAACCCAATCACCTGTAATTGTTTATTAGGTTTGCTTTTTACATAGGTAAGTGTCTGCAATAACTCATCGGTTCCCTCAAATGCTTTGAGATGAGTTTCTACAGGGACGAGAACATGGGTCGCGGCAACTAATGAAATATAGCTAAGCAGTCCCAAACTTGGGGGGCAATCGAGCAGAATATAATCATATTGCTGATGCACCAACTCCAAGGCATCTTTGAGCCGAAAATCACGTAGAGAAGCACTGACTAATTGCATTTCTGTAGCGCTTAAAAAACGATTAGCAGGGACAAAATCCATTCCTAACAAATCTTTGTGAATTGGCAGTGCTTCTTCGTCAATAATCGCATTAGCAACTGTCTTGGCTAACTCAGAAGGAATTAACCCGACAAACTTAGTGAGAGATGACTGGGGATCCATATCCACTAATAAAACTCGGCGATCGCGTTTAGCTATTTGGTAGCCTAAGTTATGGGTAAGCGTAGTTTTACCTACGCCACCAGCTTGATTAAAAATAGCTATAGTTTTAGTCACAAATACTTTTAACCTCTGAAATGATTGGAAGTATGCCAATAATTTAACATTAGCTTTGGTGTAAAGCTAAACAAAAAACAAAAAAATTCTGTCTTGTGGTCGAAAGGACATCTCAACAAATTCAACTCAAGCTGTTTAACTTTCATAGCTTTTCCAGAAACAAGATTGTGAGTGCTTCGTGCTCACAACCCCATTAGTTGGGTGGAATCGATGTAAACTTTTTTGTCCTTTCCAAACTTGAGCAACGATCACATGAATCGCCATATCAGTCCCCGACTGTTAATAAACCACTAGTACATCTCAAAATACTGACGCAAACTCATCAATATTCACAACTAAATCGCGATCTGCCTCAACCTGTTTACGGAGGCGAATCAGATTACGGCGATCGCGATGATGGACATAGTTAAGCGACCAAAGGAATGTAAAACATCCCAAGCCTCATCTTGCGCAGGTTCGACAAAGAACTCGCTTAATTCAGAACAAAAAGCATCCCAAAGCGATCACGCAGTTTGTGGGATGACATCGATTGTAAACCAGCATACCTTGCTTGTAGACCTCAATTAGATTGCTAGGTATTGATACAACTTGGTAAACGATGCTAGTAAACCTAACACAAAAAACTAACTTGTTATAGAACTATCTTACAAGCAAATAAATGTCAATTCAAGGTTTCAGGAACTTGCTTGGCGCGTTGCGATATGAGGAACTCACAGCAAGTGGTGCATATACGTCGGTAATGGTGTCGGCGGAAGTGGGATCAACTTGCCCCGATGAACCTGAAAAAGCTGAACAGGTAATTTTAGCGGCTTGGCGAGATGCGGCAGATTTCTGGCTACCAGACGAACTAAAACCACCAACCTACGATCTAAATCAGCCAACACAGTATATCGGTAATTTTTTAAAGGTATGGTCGGAGACTTCATTAAGACCATTGGTAATATTTATTGATGAAATAGATTCTTTACAAAATCAAACTTTGATGACTGTGCTACGACAACTAAGAGATGGATTTCCACGCCGTCCGCAGGGATTTCCGCAGTCAGTGGCGCTGGTGGGGATGAGAGATGTGCGGGATTATAAGTATGCTTCAGGAGGAAGCGATCGCTTGAATACCTCTAGCCCCTTTTAATATTAAAGTGCGTTCTTTTACGCTGAGTAACTTTACCCTTGAGGATGTGAGAAAACTCTATCAGCAACATACAGAATTGACAGGACAAATATTTACACCTGAAGCAGTTGATTTAGCCTTTCATTTGACGCAGGGACAGCCTTGGTTGGTCAATGCGATCGCTAAGGAAATTGTGGAATATATTACTAAAGATCCCGCAATTCCGATTACTCCTGACTTGGTGAATCAAGCTAAGGAAATACTGATTAAGAGACAAGACACGCATCTGGATAGTCTTGCCGAGAGACTGAGGGAAGATAGAGTCAGGGTAATTATCCAACCAATTCTGTCAGGGCAGGAACTGGTCAATATGCCCGAAGATGACTTACGCTTCGTACTTGATTTAGGTTTATGTAGCCGAGATAGTAGGGGAGGTATCCAGATTGCCAATCCGATCTATCGAGAAATTATTCCTAAAGTACTAGCTTCAATTACGATCGCATCTTTAACTTCAATAGCACCTACATGGCTAGATAATGATGGTAATCTCAATGCCCAAGCGCTACTAGATTCGTTCGGGGATAGATCAGGGCTTCACTGCAAAATAAGGAATTTTAATAAGTTTCAATCTCGATACAGGACATTTTGCCCTAGATGAAGGAGGCGAAGCGATCGCACCCATATCTGCCGATTTCTTGTAGCCAATATGCACTTTAAGTAAATGAGTTGTGGATAGCGACAGCGCTACATTTCACTAATTATTTTAGTCCGATACCCAAGGATTAAGCTTAAATTCATTTGCGAAATATTCGATGAAACAACGCACTTTGGCAGGGATAAAGCGTCCTCGACGATAGACAGCATAAATTGGAAAGGATATGGGCTGATAATCCTTGAGAATTATTTGTAAATCTTCAGAATGGATGAGTTCGCCCAGTAACCAAACAGGGCAAACCGCAATTCCTAAACCCGATAAAATTGCCTCCCGAATCCCATTAGAACTATCCACTTGCAGATTCCCCTTCACAGGGACTTGGGTTGTACCACCCGATGGAAGTTGAAAATGCCAATTATTACCCGTTGCAAGATTAGAATAGACGATGCAGTTATGATTGACTAAATCGGCAGGTGTTGTCGGCACTTCGCGATCGCGAAAATAATCAACAGAAGCAACTGTCACGCGGCGAGTGACACCTATTCGATGGGAGATCAAGGTCGGATCGCGTATCTCTCCGATCCGAATGGCAAGATCGATACCCTCTTCGAGAAAATCAACAAAGCGATCGCTCATTGATAAATCTAGTTGCAGATCGGGATAGCAGTGCAGAAATCCCTTTAGATAGGGAATGACTTGATACTGCCCAAAGGCAACAGAACAATTTACCCGCAACCTTCCAACTAGGTTTTGGCGCTTACCCACACTAGCGATCGCCTCTGAAGCTTTATCTAAAAGCAATTGGCAATGTTCTAAAAAGCGTTCTCCCTCCTGCGTGAGCTGGAGCTTACGTGTCGAACGGGTGAGAAGTTGCACGTCCAAATATTCTTCGAGAGCAGCAATTTGTTTGCTAATCACTGGCTGAGTGGTGTCAAACTCCCGCGCCACCGCCGAAAAACTCCCCGTTTCTACCACGCGCACAAAGCTTTTAATGCAGTCGAGGCGATCCATAGGTCGATTTATTCCAAATAAGGATAAATCATATTCCATTTTGCTGTCTTATCAAACGTATTTAAATAAGTCAATATTAGAAACATAGAAAGCAGGTGAGGCAAACACCAGCTCAGAAATTTCAAAAATCAAGTTACCTCAAAATAGGTAACCCAAGACATCCAAACCTACATCACCCAGAACTGGAGATTGTTATGAACATTCAGGGATCGATCGCATTTGTGACAGGTGCAAATCGTGGCATTGGTAAAGCTGATGTCGAAGCTCTAGTCAAAGCAGGCGCAAGCCGCATTTATGCTACAGCACGCTCGATTGAGTCGCTCAAGGATATTGTCGCGATCGCCCCAGATCGGATTATTCCCATTGCTTTAGACATCACCAATCCTGAACAAGTGACTGCTGCGGCTCAACAAGCTCAAGATGTTACCCTCTTGATTAACAATGCTGGTGTATTGGGTGCTGGTGGTTTATTCATCGAGAGTAGCATTGCAACAGCACAGTGGGAGATGAATACTAATTACTTCGGTACTCTTGCGATGGTTCGTGCTTTTGCGCCGATTTTGAAGAATAATGGTGGAGGCGCGATCGTCAATATTCTATCAGTGGTGTCTGTGGCGAATGCCCCTGTCTTTAGTTCCTATAGTGCTTCTAAAGCTGCACTCAATTCTTTGACTCAAGGCATTCGCGCCGAACTTGCCTCACAAGGAACTCAAGTGATTGGAGTATTCCCTGGTCCAGTGGATACAGACATGGCGGAAGCGGTTCCAATGGATAAGGTTGCACCGATTGAAGTTGCCAATTTAATTTTGCAAGCGGTTGAGAAAGGTATTGAAGATGTCTATCCTGATCCTGTTTCCCAAGGGGTATTTTCTGAGATTCAGGTTCCTCTCAAGGCAGTTGAGAAGCAGTTTGCAGGTTGGTTACCTCAATAACGAGCCGAGAGAGCAATCCTATATAGCTGATCCCAGACTATACTTATACCAATTCCCAAAATGGCAACGCCATTTTGGGAATCTCAAAACCTTACTGGGTTTAGTTTTTAATTCACAAAAGTGTTGTCACACATTCGTGAATTGGTATTACACAATGCTAACTACTGGGCTTTAATCAGAATATTCGCTCGATTGATGGATTAGTTTTGCCACAAGCCCTGTCCATCCAGTTTGATGGCTAGCACCAATTCCCGATCCATTGTCACCGTGAAAATATTCATAGAATAAAACTAAATCTTTCCAGTGAGGATCGGTATGGAATTTTGACTTTTTACCATCTTGTTGATACTGATCGTTTAGAGGGCGATCGCCACGATCATCTTGCACAAAGATATTAATTAATCGTTGTGATAGCTCGGTGGCAACATCGTTCAATGTGATTAAGTTTCCCGAACCAGTGGGATACTCGATTTGAAAGCTATCACCATAAAAATGATGAAACTTCTGTAAGGATTCGATAATCAAATAATTTACTGGCATCCAAATCGGTCCGCGCCAGTTAGAATTTCCGCCAAATAGGCTACTTGAAGATTCGGCAGGTTCGTAATCGACCCTGTATTCGCTTCCACTTGTTCTCCAAATATAGGGATAATCCTTATGGAATTTGGAGAGGGCGCGAATGCCATAGTCGCCTAAGAATTCGTTCTCGTCTAACATTTTGGAAAGAATGCGTTGGAGTTTATCGCGATAGCAGATCGCAAGTAAACGCCTAGCTCCCATCCCACAGGTTTCCATACAAGAAACATTTTGAGTTAGTTCTGGATGATGTTCGATAAACCATTGCATTCTATTTTTAAATTCGGGCAACCGATCGAGCAAATCTGGATCTAAGGTTTGAACGGCAAAAAGAGGAATTAAACCAACCATCGATCGCACTTTTAACTTCAATTGCTTGCCATCGGGGAGATGTAGTACGTCATAATAAAAGCCATCAGCGTCATCCCAAATCTCGGTATGCTTCTCGCCGACTTTATTCATCGCATCAGCAATGTAAAGAAAATGCTCGAAGAATTTTGTGGCAATATCTTCGTAAACGTTATTTCCCTGAGCAAGTTCTAAGGCAATGGTTAGCATGTTTAAGCAATACATGCCCATCCAGCTAGTCCCATCAGCTTGCTCGATATAGCCACCAGTGGGAAGTTCGGCACTGCGATCGAACACGCCAATGTTATCCAATCCCAAAAAGCCGCCTTCAAAAACATTTTTGCCGTCGCGATCTTTGCGATTTACCCACCAAGTAAAGTTTAATAGAAGTTTCTGAAAAACGCGCTCTAAGAATTTGCGATCGCCTTTGCCACACATCTTCTGCTCGATCTTGTAAACCCGATAGGTTGCCCATGCATGAACGGGAGGATTGACATCACCAAAATTCCATTCATAGGCGGGGATTTGTCCATTGGGATGCATAAACCATTCGCGAGTAATTACATCCAGTTGTCGTTTGGCAAAATCTGGGTCAATCATGGCAATGGGAATTGCATGGAAAGCCAAATCCCAAGCCGCAAACCAAGGATATTCCCATTTATCGGGCATCGAAAGAATATCTTCAGATTCTAAATGAAACCATTGAGCATTGCGTCCTTGGAGGCGATCGCTTGGTGGTTTAGGCGTAGCTGGATCGCCTTCTAACCAAGGTTTTATGGAGTAGTTATAATATTGCTTGCTCCATAACATTCCTGCAAAAGCCTGCCTCTGGACATTTCGCATATCATCCGTCATCGCAAACGGTGAAATTTGTTGATAGAATTCATGGGCTTCGCTCAGACGCTTTGCCACAATTTCGGCTTCCAATCCTAAATTAATAGCATTAGGTACGATATCGCTCAGGCGCAATCTTACTACTTTGGTCTCGCCCGAAGCGATCGCTAGTTCGTAATGAGCGGCAGCCTTTGTGCCTTGTTGTTGGGGATTTACTGAAGCTTTACCATTGACAATATAATCGTTAATGCCATCCTTCACATATTGGGAACTATTTACAGTTCCAAAAAGGTGCTGATAGTTGGTTTCGTTTTCTGTAAATAGTAATTCTTTACTTTCTGGACAATAGAGCCACATTTGCCCCAGATCTGCATGGCTTGCGGCGATCGCATCCGAGGAATGAGCCTTTAGTAAAGGTTTCTCGCTATTGTCCCAAGTCCAAGTATTGCGAAACCAGAGTGAAGGTAGGAGATGGATAGTTTGTGAATTGGGAGCGTGATTGGTAATGCTAATCTGGATCGTAATATCCTGAGGCGAATTTTTAGCATATTCAACCACTACATCAAAGTAGCGATCGCCATCAAACACTCCTGTATCCAACAACTCAAATTCTCGTTCCTGCCGACTGCGGTGTTTATTCCTATTCACTAGCTGTTCGTAGGGAAAAGCTGCCTGAGGATACTTGTAAAGATATTTCATGTAGGAATGTGTGGGCGTATTATCTAGATAAAAGTAATACTCTTTAACATCTTCACCATGATTTCCTTCGCTACCAGTTAACCCGAACAATCTTTCTTTAATAATCGGATCGGTTCCGTTCCATAGTGCGATCGCAAAGCAGAGAAACTGACGATGGTCAGAAATACCCGCAAGCCCATCTTCTCCCCATCGGTAAGTCCGCGATCGCGATTGGTCGTGGGAGAAATAATCCCAAGCATTGCCACCAGCGCTATAATCTTCTCGCACTGTTCCCCATTGACGCTCACTTAAATAAGAACCCCAATGCTTCCAAGGTTTACCATCTCGGGTTTCTGCTAATCTTATTGCTTCTGGATTCATCATTTTTCTCTATAGTACTCATTAGAGATATTAGTTCTTAAAGTAATAAATTTTTTTTGATAGCTTTTCAATGTAAAACTATCAAAAAAAATTTATGTTTTTCTGCAACGCCTAGCGCTAAGTAGTTCAACATAATTAAAAACCAAAACGTGGGTCGTCTGCTACGCGGGAGACCCACGCTTCTTGGTTTTAAGTTTACTTATGCCTAGCTACTTACTAGAGAATTTACTTTTACAAGTTCAGTTTAGCGAGCTGACAATGTAAGGATATATAGTTGTTGCTTAACTGAGGCAATGTAAGAGTCGTTATTCAGAAAAGCAGCAGGTAGATTCTTGGAGTCAACTGCTGCCTTTACAACTTGGGCTGCGGTGATTCTACCTTCATTAAAACCTCTCATCAATTCAGCAGAGTCTGGAATTCCTTGATCTACAAGAAATCCTTGATGGGCAAGATAAGCGAGATTAAAAGGAGTTAGTGTTACCTTCATTTTTACTTCTACTGAAGGCATCTGCATTATATCTTGAGCTTTAGCAGCAGGGGCGATCGCAGTGGCTGAGAGTAATAGTGCTGGCAAGAAGGTGAGAAGTACTTTTTTCATGGATTTATTTCCTAATGAGTTCTTTTAAAAAACTAATTATTTTATTGACTTGTTTTTAGTTCAATTTAATTATGGGCTTTGAGCCTGAGAACACCATGATCCAAAAATGAGAGAATGATTAATTCTGACTGAGAAGTTACTCTCTTCTCACTAAAGAGATAGCGATGCGGGGCTTTGCCCTGCATCGCTATCTCTTGGTTTTATAAGCTACTTAATTCGTTCGATCAGATGATCGCCTACTCGTAAAGCATTGGCAATAATTGTTAATGTGGGGTTGACGGCTGCACTGGAGGGAAAAAAGGAACCATCAACAACATAGAGATTATCCAAATCATGGGTTCGACAATTAACGTCTAGGACTGAATCTTTGGGATCTTCGCCAAAACGACAAGTCCCATTTTGATGAGCCACTGCTGCGATCGCTAATTTCTTGCGAAAATAAAGGGAGAGAGGCAAAATGCGATCGCCACAGTTAATAGTCTTTAACACTTGCGTCCATCGATCCATGAGGCGATCAAAAGCGATCGTGTTATTCTCAGTGTAACTGAGATGTACAGATCCATTTTTGATCGTAACTCGATTATTAGGATTGGGTAAGTCCTCAGCAGTGACAAACCAATCAACTGAATGCTGTGCAATTTGGTCTAGCGCCATCCCTGGAGCGAAGGCAGGAGCATCTAGAGAAATCATATCTTTATTTACCTTGCCCAATAATTGGATTAGTCCCATAGGATAGTTAAAACCCTCCTCTCCCCAATAGTAGTCGAGGACGGCGAGAGTCTTTTGGAAATCGCTATGATTCGGTTTAGGCGTAATTCCAATAATCGCACCATGTTGGTGCTTCATAAAGTTTCTGCCCACTTGGTCAGAGCTATTCGCTAAACCATTAGGATATTGATCGTTAGCCGATCGCAACAACAAGACGGCGGAATTAATTGCCCCACAGGAAACCACGAAAATATCACCCGAGAAGTTAATAATTTGGTCATCCAATTTCACTTCAACACTGGTAATTTCCCTGCCAGATGGACTAGTATACAGGCGTAATACTTCTGCCTCAGTGAGCAAGGTGACATTATCTTTGGCGATCGCAGGACGCACGCAATTTATATCTGAATCTCCTTTGCCATTGACTAAACAAGGAAATCCATCGCAGGTATTACAACGAATGCAAGCTCCTAAACGACGATTGACTTCATTGAGTTTAATTGCCAAAGGCAGATTGATCGGATTTAAGCCTTGCTTCACCAAGTCATCATGAATTTCTTGGATGCGAGGCTCATGAGAAATAGGTGGAAATGGATAGGGAGAGTTAGTTGGTGGTTCCGTAGGATCTTGTCCACGCTCACCATGAACATCATAGAGTTTTTCGGCTTCGGTGTAATAGGGTTCAAAATCCTGATACTTCAGCATCCATGCGGGAGAAATACCGCCTTGATGCTCTACACGATCAAAATCCCGTTCTCGCAAGCGGAGTAAAGCACCTCCATATACCTTAGTGTTACCACCGACCCAGTAACCAGTCCCTGGATGAATCTTACTGCCATCTTGATCATCAATCCAAACTTCTGAAGTGTGATAGCGATCTTTCTTATAGACTTCCACTGTATCCCAATTTGCTTTTTCTTGAGGTAAAAATGCGCCTCTTTCTAAAACTAAAATCTTCTTGCCACTGGGAGCGAGGCGATAGGCTAAGGTTCCACCACCTGCACCTGTGCCAATAATAATCACGTCGTAATGTTCAGTAGACATAAATTTCCCTTTTGCATCGCTACATTTTTTGGATAATACCAAGTTAAGAAATGGCGTAGCCATTTCTTAACTTGAAAACCCTTGCTAGGTTTAGTTTTTAATTCACAAAAGTGTTGTCACACTTTCGTGAATTGGTATAAGTAGGGGCTGGGTTTCCAAGCCCAAATCCCTGCTAATTCAGTAATTGTTTACAAGCAGCGATCGCAGAATTTAGAAAAGTTTTAACTTGATCCGCACTTGCCTGAGGTTCGCCACATTGAGAAGCGGTTAGGACAGCCCCAACCCAATGTTCTGTATGCCAAATCCCATCTCCATTTAGCGCGGGTAAGCTACTGCGATCTTCAGGATAAGGATAGGGAGTCACATACCAGTAAGGCTCGTCATAGCTACCATCGCCTAGAGATAAACCCACACCAATTGATAGTTCTTCTCCATTACTAGCGGGGATAGAAATTAATGTTGCAATGTCGAAATGATGTGGCCAAATGCGAACGTTAGACACCATAGCTTCTTGCTGGACTATATCTTGGAGAATGCGATCGGCAATAGCATAATATTCAGCTAGATTTGAAGTTAGATTCAGGAATTGGAAAGTTTTGCCACGGGCAAGATCGCTATCTGGGAAATCGTTTGGTGGATAGGAAATTGGCGTAATTAGATCTGCGTCACCACCCAATCCACTAACGATCGCCTTCATCCAATCAAATGCTTCAGATAATGTGCGATCGCTCAAAGTAAAAGCAGAAATAACTTGATCTCGATCAGTTAAAAATTCTAGGGTTAGTGAGATCGGTTCGAGTGCGACCCGATATGATTTTATAGGTGTAATTGCACGAGTTGTAAATCCTCGCCCATAGTCCCAGAATAATCCTTTATTACTCGAATCTGCTAGAGCATTGGAGATAGCTGCTAAGGGTTGAATTGCATAGTGGAGTTGGATTCTCGCTTCAGCAAATTGCTGGCGATCAAATATAAATGATGGTTGATTGGGAATATTCATTGTTATAGCTAATTTTTTGATTAGAGTTTTTGATTAAAATTGTTTGGCTAGGGCTTCACTCATTTTTCAATAATTCTCAGGGCATGACCATCAGGATCTCTGACTAAAAGTCCGCGTTTAAACCCTAAAGCAAGAGAAGGCATGGCGATTGCTTCGGGCGAGACGAACACTTCTGGAATTTAACAGCCATATCATGCCTCTAGTCTTTTGATGAGATGTTCAGCAACCCTTAAAGCGTTAGCAATGATAGTCAAAGTAGGATTGACAGCACCACTCGAGCAGAAAAAACTGCCATCGACAACATAGAGATTATCAATATCGTGGGTTTGGCAATTAAGGTTCAATACAGAGGTTTGGGGATCTTCGCCAAAGCGGCAAGTCCCCACTTGATGCCCAATTCCTTGCAAAGGGAGTTTCCCAGTAAAATAGTTAGTGGAACCTTTGACAAAATAACTGTCATGAGACAGAATGCTCTCGCCACAGTCAATAGATTTAAGAGTCTCGATCCACTTCTATTCCAATCGGGCATAGGGTTCGGAATTATTTTCGGTATAGTCCAAAATAATGCGATCGCCCTCGACACGAACTCGGTTATTGGAGTCAGGCAAATCCTCTACAGTCAACCACCAATCTACAGAATGGCTTGCCACTTCCTCAGGTGTAAGAGGAGCATAGGCTGCGGCATTGCCTTCGATCATTTCCTTATTGACTTTACCAAGGGTTTGAATTTGCCCCATTGGGTAGTCGTAGCCATCTTCACCCCAATAGAAATCATTGATCGATAGAGTCTTTTGGAATTTGGTGGGATTGGGTTGTTTCGTTACCCCAATGATGGAACCGAGTACGTGCTTCATAAAATTGCGACCTACCAAATTGGAGCTATTTGCCAAACCATTTGGGTGTTGGTCATTACACGATCGCAACATGATCGCCGATGAGTTCACCGCTCCGCAGGAAAGAACAACTATCCCACCAGAAAAATGCCTGATCTCATTATTGACACTTACTTCAACTGTAGCAATCTCCTTCCCAGAATCGCTGGTATGGAGTTTTAACACCTTAGCCTCGGTTAATAGAGTCAAATTATGATGCTGTATAGCAGGCAGAATCCCAATTACCTCAGCATCAGATTTAGCTCGAACTAGGCAGGGAAATCCATCACAGGTATTACAGCGAATACATTCACTTAGATGTTGCTGGACTTCATTTAGTTTGATCCCTAGAGGCGTATGATATGGATGTAGCCCCTTTTGCTGGAGTGATCTGCTTACGGATTCCATGCGTGGCTCATGGCTAACCGCAGGATAAAAATAATCTTGGCTGCGGGGTGGTTCAGTCGGATCGAACCCCTGATTGCCATGAACTTGATATAGCTTTTCCGCTTCAGTATAGTAGGGTTCAAAGTCTCGATATTTTAGGGGCCAAGCGGGAGAGATTCCGTCCTTATGCTCATAGGCTTCAAAATCTCGCTCGCGCAGACGAAATAATGCTGCTCCATAAATCTTGGTATTACCACCAACAGAGTAGCTCATGCCAGGATGTAATTCGTTGCCGTCGCGATCGTACCAAATTTCGTCGTTATGATAGCGGTTGCTCTTGAATGCGACTTTAGTATCCCAGTTTTCCTTTTCTCTAGGCATAAAGGAGCCACGCTCTAGGACTAAGATGCTTTTGCCAGTAGGAGCAAGCTTGTAAGCGAGAGTTCCTCCTGCTGCACCAGTACCAATGATAATGATGTCGTAATGTTCTGTAGACAAGAGTTCTGCGGACATTGTTCTGCTCCTACTGCTCTTGATAGTTCCAAAGCAAGCCACCATCGACGACAATAGTGGAACCAGTAATGTAGCGGGCTTCTTCAGAAGCTAAAAACGCCACCACGGAAGCAACATCTTCAGGTTGCCCTAATCTGCCAAGGGGAATATTCTTAAGCAAAGGCTCCAATTTAGAGGGATCGTTGAGAAGTGCTTTATTAATTGGAGTTTCGATCGCACCTGGAGCGACATTGTTGATGGTGATGCCCATTGCACCAAGTTCAACCGATAGATTGCGGGTCATCATCTTCAAAGCTCCTTTGCTAGCACAGTATGCCGTGAAGTGTGGAAATGGCAATTCTTCATGAACAGAGCTAATGTTAATAATGCGCCCATTGCGTTTGCCTTCGCTAATTTGATGCTTCACAAAGGATTGCGTAGCAAAGAAAACCCCCTTAAAATTGATATTCATTACCGCTTCAAAGTCTTTTTCGGTCACATCCCAAAAATCAGCGTGTTTTTCAATTCCCGCATTGTTCACTAGAATATCGAGCGTGCCAAAATGTTGGATACTCTCATCGATCAATTTGCGAACATCGTCCACCATGCCCAAGTCAGCACCAATGCTATAGCCGCGATCGTTATCACAGAAGCCCTCAGCCATCATGCAATCTCCACCAGTTGCTTTGATAGCATTTAAAGTCTCTTCAGCACCTTGGGGATTAGAGCGATAGTTGACCACAACTTTAGCGCCTTCCTTTGCCAATCGAATCGCGATACCTTGACCGATGCCACCACTACTACCAGTAACTAGAGCAATTTTTCCTTCAAGACTCATATATTTTCACCGCAGTAAGATTTGCAATTATTTGGAAAGATTCTCGAAGAGCTAAAATATCCTATGAGACTTAAGGTTTTAGCTAAACGTTTAATCTATTGTGTTTCAGAAGAAACTTGAGAAAGTTAGAAAGCTATAAAAACTTGATTGAAATCAGATGATGCTTTTGGAATAATCTTTAATCATTCCCTCAGCGAATCATCATAAATATAGCCATAAATATAGCTATAGTCACTTAAGTCAGAACATCAAACCCTAGAGAGTTGCGGAGCTTTGCTCCGCAACTCTCTAGGGTTTGATGTTCCTATAGTTTGCACATCTGACAACATACGGGACTGATGCATGGGGTAGTACTGTTCGGGCAGAGCTTACAGCATAGTTCTGCGCGACTCCTTCTCTTACTAAGTCTCAGATAAATTTCTGAAGCCAAGAGCATTCCCAGCGGCGGAGCGATACAGTAAACCCAAAAGCCATGCCAAGCCTGAGACGGTATCGCCGAACCCAGAGAACGGGCGGGATTCATGCTCATCCCTGAAATTGGAGCTTCAAAGGTAATATAAATTATTATCAATAACCCACAAAATAATCCCGTAAGTTGAGATATCTTTGGATTATTTGATACCTGTAATATCAAGGTCATCATTCCTAAAGAAATAACAAACTCAGCTAAGAAAGCTCCCATTTCTCCAGCGAAGCTCGGAACAGTCGCAATATAGTTTACCGAGGGATTGGCGATCGCTGTACCTAGCAAAACTCCAGCCAGCCAGATCCCTGATATTGCGCCGATCGCCTGAGCCAAGATATAAAAAAAGGCATCAAGAGAGCGAATTTTTTTAAGCCGCCAGAAAGTCAAAGTTACCGATGGATTTAGATGCGCTCCCGATCGCATTCCTAAGGGGGAATAGACAATGGCAATCAAGGTTAATGCCATCGCAATGCCGATCGCCAACCGCCGCAATAGAGGATCGGCGATTGCCTGATGAATGGGCGAAAAAGGAAGCTCAAATAATGCGGTTACGAGAGTAGCGCTGACCATGAATGCACCCAAGCACAATGCCTCGATCGCATATTCTACTAGATTCATTTGGATGTCCTAGCAAGGTATTTTTCAACAGTATCAACTGTATAAAGATTAAATTTGATCGCACTTATATAGCGGTTTTCATTTTGCTATAGGTAAAATGAAAACCCAAAACCTTTACTGGGATTGATCTTTGGTTTTCAAATGAGTATGTACTCATTTGAAAACCGCTATATGTCGAGAATGATTTTTGCGGTCTTAGGTTCAGAAATACAAATTAGCACCGAACCGTTTTCGACGGAAGCAGTTGGCTTTTCTTCGTATTCGACTTCTCCTTCGGAAATTTTGCAGGCACAAGTACCGCATACCCCAACTCGACAGCTATGGTCTGGATAAATTTCATTTGCTTCCGCAAACTCTAAAATCGATCCTTGGTCGGGATTCCAATGAATAGCCTTACCAGATTTACTGAATACAACTTCAATGGCATCGGAATTTTCATTTCTAGGAATAATTTCTTGAGATTGCTCGGATTTCTTGGGCTTAGCCTTAGCAAAGGATTCAAATAGCACATTCTTGTCTGGAACGCCCCATTCTCGCAAACCATCTCTAAGGGAATCCATGAATGAAGGTGACCCGCATAGAAAATAATCGGCGACAGAAGAGCCGCATAATTTTTCCATTTCTGGAGCCACTGTGCTCTTAATTAAATTGGCATCGACATAGCCTTTGTGCTGATACTGCCCTTCATCATCAGCCGTAGGGCGGCTATAGCTATAAGCGATATGCAGATTGGGATTGTGTTCGGCGATCGCATTGACCTCATCGCGAAAGGCGTGAAGACTGCCATCTCGCGCACCATGTAAGAACCAGATATGTCGTTGCGGATTGAGCAAGGTAGCCGCTTTTGCCATGCTAATCATTGGGGTAATGCCAACACCATTGCTAATTAAAACAGCAGGCTGGGGGCTACTAAGATCCAACACGAATTTGCCAGCAGGAGGCTTAGCAGCAATTATAGAACCTTCATGAATGCTGTCGTGCATGAAATTAGAAGCAACTCCGGGAGGTGCGATCGTATCGGGGGGAGCAGGCTCGCGTTTGATCGATAGGCGATAATAATCAGGTGATTCTAAATAATCGGAAAGCGAATAGGTACGAATTATTGGTTTGGGTTGGTCGGGAATATCAAGCTGAATTGTTAAAAATTGTCCTGGAATATGATTGGGAATGTTACCACCATCGACGGGCTTCAAATAAAAAGACGTAATGCTTTCGCTTTCTTTGACTTTGCGAGCAATCACAAATTTGCGCCAATCTTTCCACTCCGTACTTGACTCAACCTCTTCCACCAGAGAAGCAGTAGATTTAGAAGAAATCGATCTGCTTTTCCCAGTAGCAACGCCCCCAATCGTACCAATAGCAGCGCTTGCTAGAGATACAAAAACAATTAATTTATGGGTAGCTTCATTTCTAGGATTAAACAAGTACAGGGAAGCAGTAATTGGAATTGTTACTAAAGTACTTAAAAATATCCCCGATGTTATTGCTCTAAATAGAGGATTTGAAATTTCCCTAATCTCTTCTAACATTGTCTAGCTCCATCGATAATCTAATAATTTTAAATTCAGCCATAACCCTGAAGCTGAAAAGGACTGACGAAATTATATTTAGATAGAATGCTATCTCCAGATTACTGGGGCTTAAACCAAAAGAACAAGTCTCTCGAACCAGTTATGCCCTGCCCAAAAAATAGGATGGTTGCAAAAATATTCAATATAATATGCACATTTCTCCAACGATTTTGGCGATCTTGATAGATATCTTGCACGATCGCTACTGAAAAAATCATCAGTAAAGCTGAAGCTATTCCATAATAGTAATGGGAAAAGAACCACTCGCTATCTTTGCGATAAATCTCAGGTTGAGAACCAATGACAATAAGCCCCATCCCTGCAAGGGTAGCAAAGGTTCCGCGCCATAATTTACTGGTAGCACGGTAAAGAAATACCATTGAAGCGATCGAACCGAAAAACAACAGGGCAACTAAGGCAACCCGAAAAGGTTCTTTAGTTAGACTATCATGAGCGATCATCTTTGAGACTATTGGAAACCCCATACCTAAAAGTGCGACCCCCACTACTGAACCAGTCAGCCAATAGCCGATCGCTAAATGTTCTGAACCAACATTCGGAGGAATTTTGCTCTTAACACCACTTGCCGCTTGCAAGCGTCGCTGACGGGTTAACCAAGAACGATTGAGCACGATCCCAATTAATGGGAATACGATCGCGATCGCGATCGCAGGATGTAACAAAGCAAAAAAATATTTTATTTCCATATGACTCGACAATGAAACTTCAAATTCAAACTGAAATAACATAACGGGTTTCATTTCGCTTATGGCAAACTGAAACCCGTTATAAGTTTAAATTAAATTATTTAACTTCACTTGGAGCAAAATTAACGATCAAACCTTTCTTAATTGCAACTACTACGTCATAAGTCGTGCAGAGTGAGATCGTAGTGTCATCTTTCTTGCTGTAAAGGTTAACTACCATACCAGCACCCCCAACTTGAATGCCAATCGGGGTAAGGTCTTTTGCATACAATTTACGAAGCAAATCGCCACTGCCTGGTTTCCCCTTAATTGGTGTAATTTGATCGATTTTCTCTTGACTTGTTAGAGCTTGAGCAATCTTAACTTCTTGGACTGATGCATGGGCTGCATTAGGATTGAATGCTTGTACGGGAACTGTGGAAGCGGCAACTATAGTTGCGATCGCAGTTGTAGCAAATAAAGAAGTAAGTTTCATGATAATGATTTCCTTAAGTTGTGTGTGAGTCTGGTGTGAAGCGATTTAATTTGGCTGTCTTAATCTCAACTTCTTTAATGATCGGCGATCGCCATGAAACGAGGCTGAGATCAAATTATGAGTTACATAAATTTAGAATTAAAAGCAAGTAGGTTAAAACTCAGCGTTTACTTATTTATAGAAAATAGATAGGCGGCGCTATGCGCCGCCTATCTATTGAATTACTTAACAAGACGCAGGACATATCCCACACCACGGACAGTCTGAATTATGCGCGGGGCATCATCAATTTCTAACTTCTGTCGTAAAGTGCGAACATAAACCTCAATCACATTAGAATCACCACCAAAGTCATAGCCCCAAACCTTCTCCAAGATCTGATCGCGAGTCATCACCTGCTGTGGGTGCATCATCAAATATTCCAATAATTCAAACTCTCGAACTGTCAATTCGATTGCTCTCCCATTTCTAATTACTTCGCGAGAGCGGAGATTTAAGCTCAGATCTTCAAATTGGAGAATGTTACTCTCTGTTTCAAAAGTACGGCGTAAATTACTACGGATTCTGGCAAGCAATTCCTCAATACTAAAGGGCTTAATCACATAATCATCAGCTCCAGCATCTAAACCCGCCACGCGATCGCTAATTTCATCTCTTGCTGTAACCAAGATAATGGGGACTTTACTACCCGTCGCTCGTAAACGTCTACAAATCTCTACTCCTGTTAGCCCAGGCATCATCCAGTCCAAAACTACTAAATCAGGAGGATCTTGTCTAGCTTGAGTTAAGCCATCTAGCCCGTTATGCGTCATACTTACCTGATAACCTTCGCAGCTCAATTCCATCTCAATGAATTGTGCTAGTTTAATATCATCTTCAATTAACAGAATTTTGATTGACATAGTATTTAAGTAGATATTAAGTATTTAAGTAGATATTAAGTGAATATTAAATAGAAGATTTGAGCATAACCTTAAAGGTACTACCTTTACCCATTTGAGAATCTACACTTAGATCTCCCCCCATTGCTTCTACTAATACTTTAGCGATCGTCAAACCTAATCCTACTCCGCCCGTAATCCGACTACGCGATCGATCAACACGATAAAAAGGGCTAAAAATATGAGGTTGATCTTGAATAGGAATGCCACAACCGCGATCGCAGATACTAATAGCGGCATAACTATCCAGTTTTTCCAATTTAATCGTAATCATCGTATCAGAATACCTAATAGCATTATCAATCAACCTTGATAAAACTTGTTTAAGGCGATCGACATCTGCTAGAACGAAAATAGGCTTTTCCTCACTTTCAAGTACAAATTCTCGTTCTTCTGCTTTATCAAAATTAGCGATTACCTCCAATACCAAATTCTGCAATGTCACTGATGTCGGCAGAAAGCAAATGGAGTCACGATCTAACCGTGCTAGATCGAGAGATTCTTGTAATAAATTAATAGTATGCTGCATCTCTAACATCGCGATCTTAAGCACATCTTTCTGAAGCTCAGTGAGGTTTTCACTACGACGATGGATACTTTGCATATAGCCGTACACTACAGTCAAAGGAGTTCGTAACTCATGGGAAAAATTGCCAATCAATTGTCTCTGCTCTGCCTGAACTTGGGAGAGACTAATCATTAAATCTTCTTTGGCTGAGTTAATCTGTAATATATTCTGTGGCATTAGCATCTCTCTTCGATTTGGTCGTGAAAAGCTCTTGGTGATCGTTATAGCCCCCATGATCGTGATGCTGATCAAGATAAATTCAAAAAGATTCCAGATTGAGATCATGAAAAGTAAATTACTAATACTAAAAAACTTGGCAATGTTAAAGATTACAGAAATTTAAGCCATGGGCAGCAAGAAGTGCTACTTGCATCACAAATTATTCCTATAAATGTAGATATTTATATTATAACTATCGCTTTTCTAAAGCTCTCTAATATGATTTATCTTTAAGTAATTAATTAATAAAAGCTAAGTTTTAGCTGAGCGTATCTTTATGAATTACCTGAACAGTCTTTATTTTTACTCTATGAAGGCCGTTAAAGTATCGCTCAGATTTATTAAAGACAAGATTTCAGTTTTATTGCCTCAGCGCATAAAACAACACTCATGGCAAAGAAAGCGTACTTTAGAAGTCTTATCTTCTCTTAGTTATCGTGCAGGTGAGTTGAATAGTTATCTACAATTGGTAGCAGATAGTGTTAGTGAGTTACTGGGATTGGATTGGGCTGTAGTTACCCTTTGTCGAGAAGGGTATGAGCGAGTCTTAGCCAGTTCAATTGACATGGGTACTGATGTAGATAAAACCTATGAACTGCATGGCTCTCTCACGGGCACTGTCATCAAAATTGGACGCTGCTTGTTTGTCGAAGATACATCCATCAATAAAGAATATGGCGAACCACCAGAAGGCTATTTTGCTTATTTAGGTGCGCCCTTAAGGCTACCAGATGGCGAAATTATTGGTACGATTTGTTCATTCCATCGCAAACCGCGCAAATTTACAAAAGAAGATATGAGATTGGTGGAAATCTTTGCTGAACGTGCTGCTACTGCTATTGATAACTATAATCTCTATCAACAGCAAATAGAAACGAACTTAGCATTAAAGAAAAGTGAAGAGCAGTTGCGCCAGATCGCAGAAAATTTAGAGCCGTTGGTATGGTTATATTCCCATGATGGGGAGCCAATATATATGAGTCCAATGTTTGAGAAGGTGTGGGGTATTGAAATTGCCCAATGGTATAGCGATCGCGAAGTTTGTCTAAATGCGGTTCATCCTAAAGAGCGTGAGCGCGTGGCTATGGCATTTAACAAAGTGTTTACACATAATGATAATTACGATCTGGAATATCGCATTATCCGTCCTGATGGCAACCTGAGAGTTATTCGCGATCGGGCATTTTCGATTTTCGATGAAGTTGGGAAAATTTATCGCGTTGCGGGGATTACCGAAGATATTACCGACCGTCAGCAAGAACAACAGAGCAAAATTGAAGCGTTAGAACGACTCTCAGAGATTGGCGAACTAGCAGCGACAATCGTCCATGAAGTCCGTAACCCTCTAACTACAGTACTGATGGGATTAAACTTCTTTCAGCGCATGGAACTGCCGGAAAATGCTAGGAAGCGATTGATGCTGGCTTTAGATGAAGCAGAACGACTCAAGCGACTTTTAAATGAGATTCTGCTCTATGCTAAGCCTGAAGTGATTCAGCCTATGTCCATTGATATAAACGAACTAACACTAGAGATAATTGAAAATATTTCTAGTACGCAAGTTGCAACTGACAAACAAATATGTTTTGAAGCCTTGTCTGACCCCCTGATAATCTATGGAGATAAAGATAAGTTAACTCAGGTTTTAATCAACCTATTGCAAAATGCCTGTGAAGCAGTATCAGAAGGAGAAAAAATTTCTGTTAGTTTGTCTCCTTTGACAAGTTCTCGTCAAATTTGTATGCAAGTCCAAAATGGAGGTACGCCTATTCCCGCTGAGATTTTACCCAACTTAACCAAACCTTTTATGACGACTAAATCCTCAGGTAATGGTTTAGGTTTAGCGATCGTCAAAAAAATTGTGGAAGCTCATGGAGGTAAATTAGTGATTGAATCTTCATCGGTCGCAGGCACGATCGTTAAGGTTTTATTGCTGACAGATATAGATCCAACTTATAGACATTTACGCTTTACTTCAGGTAATAGTGTTTCACATTTGTTGATAGATTAGTTAGCTCCATAACTTTTTAAAAATAAACTATGAAGATTACTAATAATCTACAGAAAATTTTCAATCAAACTCCTAGCTCAGTTTATCTTGTCTTTGCCATATTAATCTTTGCATCTTCTAACTCTCTTACTCGGAAAATTGTTGAAATCGGGAAAGATAACTTGATCGATGGCAGAAATCCGATCTCACTCTGTAACGTCTTATTTGTTGGAAATATTTGTGCTTTGGGGTTAATGCTTCTAATCTTTCATAAACATTGGACCTTGCATAAACTCAAAGCTTTAACTCGTAAAGATTGGGTTAGCATAACCTTTACAGGCATTTTATCGGGGGCGATCGCCCCAGCATTAATTTTCACAGCCTTAGGGCAGACAAATGTCACCAATATCGTTTTAATTGGTCGTATTGAACCAATTTTTACTCTTTTATTGAGTGTTTGGCTATTGCGATCACAGGTTAACTCTTGGACAATTTTAGGTTCCCTAGTCTCTTTTGTGGGTGCAGTAACAACTGCTTTTTTAACAAATTCACCACAAAAAATGACGATGTTGGGATTTCAACTTGGGACAGGAGAAATCTTGGTAGCGATTGCCGCAGTTATTGTTTCCATTTCAACTGTTGTAAATAAATTACAACTGCGATCAATTCCGTTAGGAATTATTACTATCTATCGTAATGTTCTTGGAACTTTGATTTTCTTCATGCTAGCTAATTTTCTATATGGAGCAAAGCATTTTGCTGATGTACTATCTCCTTTTCTCTGGCAATGGATGCTAATTTATGCAGCAATTATAGTAGTTACAGGACAACTATGTTGGTTAATTGGTGTAAAAAAAGCTACTTCAACCGAACTCAACTTAGCGAGTTTATTCAACCCAATTATCGCTATTTTTATGGCTTATTTAATCTTGGGTGAAGTACCAACTTCTGCACAATATTGGGGAGGCAGTCTATTGTTAATCGGAGTTGTCTTGAGTTTTATTGGCAATCTATACCAATCTAAAACTAATCAGAAATTATCTAAACCAATTCTTCATGAGGCAATGGAAATGAATATTGGTTTTCGAGGCATTTAACCTTATAGCGGGTTTCAGATCAGTAGACTTCATCGAAAATAAAAAGGAGATAAGACATAAACATATTTCTCCATTGTTAGGCTGCGGTTGTCACTACGAATGATTGCTACGATGGTGAAGTACTCGCCGATATTTTCGAGGGGATTGATGCTGAGGTCGGTCAAGTTTCCGCAGATGGAGCCTATGACCATCGCCATTGTTATGACGAGATTACTCAACATGGAGCTAAAGCCGTGATTCCTCCGCGCAAAGATGCCAAAATTTAGCTGCATGGTAATACCAATGCTCCTGCTCATCCCCGTGACCAAAACCTGCGCTATATCTGTAAACATGGGCGTAAAAAATGGAAACGTAACTCAGGTTATCATCGACGTTCTTTGGCAGAGACGACGATGTTTCGGTTCAAAAAAATCTTTGGGGGTACTTTATGTTCTCGTAAATTTGACAATCAAGCGGTTGAGTTGTTCGTCAAATGTGCGGCTCTCAATCGCATGATTCAACCTGCTAAATCTGTCTCCTGTTCTGTTGTTCGTTAATTGTCTATCCTAAGATCCTTCATCTTTTGGCTTCTTTTTATTCATGCAACAAAGCCATCTAAAACTATCCATAAGCTCTAAATTGACATAGAAATACCTTAGAGCAAATAATTGCCACTTATTTGTTATTAAATTTATGCGAATAAGTATAAATACTTATTTTTGATGACGTGTTTTCTTGTTTTCAGGGCTTTGCTTGGCGCGTTGCGATATATTGAAGGGGTATCTCTGTCCGTTAGTTTAGTTGTCGTTATGCCCAAATGGTTTAATACTGCTGGCCCCTGTAAGCCTGATATTCATTGCATGTTGTTGGCTACGGACGCTTACCTGCGTTTGTGGATTTGATTGCTCAGCGTAGCGGCGAAACGTGCTTTCTTGAAGGCGGCTGAAGGTTTGGATGAGGTTAATGTATTTAGAGCGATTCCAATCACAAAGGTAAATTTACAGCACAAAGCGCTTTAAAAAATGACGACATCATAAATTTGACAGCAGTTTTTTGCTGTCTGCGGCAATGAAAAAATAAAATTCAGTTTTACCCTGAGAATTTTTGCTTGATTAAATGTAAGACGTTTATTTTATAGACAATTTACGCTTAAATTATCTATAATTTATGCAAATTGCTTAAAAAACAGATAAGGGTAATTGATTTATGAGTCCCGATGTAAATTTTCTGAACATTGCCGCTTCACCCCTTGCTCTCAATGTTCAACCATCGAACTTATTAATTCCTACCCAACAATCAAGTAATACACTTAGTATGGCATCCTACGCCATTCGTACAGACCAAACTATTACGATAAATGGTGGCGGAGACCTAGATGGCAACCCATTATTACCCTATGATGATGCCCTGATCTATGCTGCTAAAGGGTTTACTTTCAATAACGTACCCATTCTTCCGGTCAATCGCACTACGAGTGGCGATCCGATATTCGATCCACTGACAGGTAAACAAGTTCTCGTTGATAATGCTGTTGGCGTTGCACATATTCATAATGGTTATTCAAATATCTTGGGATAAGATCCATAACCAGCAAGATTTTTAAGAGCCATTCTTGGACTGTTGATGCTTGATCATTATGAATATATGCAACGCCATGCTGTTACAGTAGCCAGTGGCTATACCACGATCAATGCGAATAATAATCCGTACATAGGGTTACTACCCCCTAAAGTAGTCTCCCCAGAAACGATCACTATTCCCAGCTATAGCGATATTAAAACTCAGGAATTAAATGCTCGTACTCCGCTAGGCGCATCAACTATTACCTTCAATGCCAGTAGCAATCCGATCAACAATGTTAATGACTGGAACAACAAATTTCCCCAGCCAGGAACTAGCACTAATCCAAAAGTAGTCAGGGTCACGGGTAGTGGACTCAACATACCTAACGGAGTAAATCTCAGCAACTACATCATTACTGTAGATAATGGTGATATTAACTTTAATGGGAATGGTAACATTCTCGATAACGTTGTACTCGTTACCAGCAATGGCAATATTAACTTAGGCAAAGTTCAATCTAATAATCTCTCCGTATTTGCTTCAGGTGCAATCAACATGAATGGTCAAGCCCGTTTTGGTGGGAAGACTTTGATTGCTAATAATAGTAACAATATTACTTTTGATGGAGCTACTAAAACCACAACTAATGCTGATGCAATCAAGGTTATTTCTCAGGGAAATATTACTTTTAATGGAGCCTTAGACACTAGAGGTGACTTCCTTAGTAAAGGCACTTTCACTGCAAATGGTAATGCTTTTATCTTTGGCAGCATCAATGCAAAGCAGAATATTATTTTTAATGGAGGGGCATATGTTACGGCAGTTAGTAGCAACTCTGCTCCGACAAATCTTTTACTCAGCAATAATACAACTCCAGAGAACGTAGTCGCAAATTCTCTAATTGGTAACTTTACCAGCACAGACCCTGATTCGGGTAACACGTTTACCTATAGCTTGGTAACTGGAACTGGAAGTACTGATAATGCTGCTTTCACGATTATCAACAATGAGTTACGCATTGTTAACTCACCTGATTTTGAAGCGAAGAATAGCTATAGCATCAGAGTCAAAACGATAGATCAAGGGGGTCTATCCTTTGAGAAAGTATTCACAGTCAATATCAATGATGTTAATGAAGCGCCGATCGCATTAGTTCTCAGCGATAATACAACTTCAGAGAATGTATCCGCTAATTCTTTAATTGGAACATTCGCCAGCACAGACCCCGATACAACTCCACAGACTTTTACTTATAGCTTGGTTACAGGAACTGGGAGCACTGATAATGCTGTTTTCACAATCGCCAACAATGAGTTACGCATCGTAAACTCTCCTGACTTTGAAGCCAAGAATAGCTACAGCATTAGAGTCAGAACTACCGATCAAGGAGGACTATCCTTCGAGAGAGTATTTACGGTAGGTATCACCGATGTCAATGAAGCCCCAACAGCACTAGTTCTCAGCAATAACACGACTCCAGAGAATGTTGCAGCAAATTCTCTAATTGGGACATTTACCAGCACAGACCCTGATACAATTCCACAGACTTTTACTTATAGCTTGGTTACAGGAACTGGAAGTACTGATAATGCTTCTTTCACGATTGTCAATAATGAGTTACGCATTGTTAACTCTCCTGATTTTGAAGTAAAGAATAGCTACAGCATTAGAGTCAGAACGACAGATCAGGGCGGACTGTCCTTTGAGAAAGTATTTACTGTAAGTATCACTGATGTTAATGAAGCGCCGCTCGCATTAGTTCTTAGCAATAATACAACTCCAGAGAACGTAGTTGCAAATTCCCTAATTGGTAACTTTACAAGCACAGACCCTGATTCGGGTAACACGTTTACCTATAGTTTGGTTACGGGAACTGGAAGTATAGATAATGCTTCTTTTGCGATCGCTAACAATGAGTTGCGAATCGTCAATCCCCCTGACTTTGAAATTAAGAATAGTTACAGTATTCGTGTTAGGACTACAGATCAAGGAGGTCTATCCTTTGAGAAAGTATTTACTGTAAGTATCACTGATGTTAATGAAGCGCCGATCGCATTAGTTCTTAGCAATAATACAACTCCAGAGAATGTAGCTGCAAATTCTCTAATTGGTAACTTTACAAGCACAGATCCTGATTCGGGTAACACGTTTACCTATAGTTTGGTTACTGGAACTGGAAGTGCTGATAATGCTGCTTTCACGATTGTCAACAATGAGTTACGCATTGTTAACTCACCTGATTTTGAAGCGAAGAATAGCTACAGCATTAGAGTCAGAACGACAGATCAGGGGGGGCTGTCCTTTGAGAAAGTATTTACTGTAAGTATCACTGATGTTAATGAAGCACCGATCGCATTAGTTCTCAGCAATAATACAACTCCAGAGAATGTAGCTGCAAATTCTCTAATTGGTAACTTTACAAGCACAGACCCTGATTCGGGTAACACGTTTACCTATAGTTTGGTTACGGGAACTGGAAGTACAGACAATGCTTCTTTTGCGATCGCTAACAACGAACTCCGTATTGTAAACTCGCCTGATTTTGAGGCTAAGAGTTCTTACAGCATTCGAGTTAGAACTACGGATCAGGGCGGTTTATCATACGAGAAAAGCTTTACAGTTAATATCACCAATGTTAACGAAGCTCCAGTATTTACTAGCACGCCAACTAACAATGGTAGCCAATCATACCTTTATAACATTATCACTACCGATCCAGAGAATGATAAACGCGACATTACCGCCACCAATCTGCCAACTTGGCTAACCCTGACCGACAATCATGACGGCACTGCTAAACTCATTGGTACACCTAGCTTTACCGACTCTGGTATCTACAATATCCAGCTCAAGGTTACCGATATCGGTGGACTGAGTACATTCCAAACTTTCAACCTCGACAGCAGCATCCAACTCACCGAGAACAGTAACTTTACTACTGCCAAGACCAAATCCTTAACTCTTCCCACTAGTCCATCTATACTCAGCTTTCAACTTGATTCCTTACTATTTGATACCACCAGTCAAAATCAAATCAAGGATTCCTTAGAAATCTCGCTTACCGACCAGAACGGCAATACATTAGTCCATACCATTGATAATCGCAAAGATGTCTTCTTTAACATTAGCGATGGACAAACTCCCGTTCTTGGAGCCGATACCACCTATAACCCAATTACTAAAACCGTAAGCGTCAATCTTCCTGCGGGTACAAATGGACAAATAGCCAACCTCACAATTCGACTAGTTAACGACGATAAAGATACTAATACCACCGCTACAATTCGCAATATTCAACTTCAATCAGGAGGCTCTGGCATTTCCTCGGTCATAATTCCTAATAATATTTCGGTCAACCAACCTTTTACTGACTTTGCTGGTGTCACCGATGTATCTCTCAGCATCTTAGCCCAATATCAACAAACCTCCTTTAACTCAAAAACAAAAACTCTTTACACCGATATAACCTTGCTAAATCAAGGTACATATAGCATCAGTAGTCCTTTACTTGTAAGCATTGGGAATATCAGCGACCCCAGTGTCAAAGTCATCAATACCGCAGGTAAAACCCCCGATGGCATTCCTTTTTATAACTTTAGCAACCTTGTTAACAACCAAAATTTAAATCCACAGCAGAATACTCAGCTAGGCACCTTAGCTTTTTACAATCCCAATCAGGTTCAATTTACCTATGACTTGCAAGTCCTAGCTGGCATCAATCGCAATCCAGTTATTACTTCTACTGCACCGACAGAATCATTAATTGGCAAACCTTATACCTATCAAGTAGTTGCTACCGATCCAGATCAAAATCCACTTACCTATATTCTTGAATCTGGTCCAACTAATGCCAGCATTAACAGTCAAACTGGGCTGCTCACCTATACTGCCGATGCTACTGGCACTCAAAGTATTAGTATTAAAGTCACCGATAATCAAGGCGGATGGGCAACTCAAACCTTTAATCTGAATGTAATGGATGGAAGTTTAATTCCCAATCGTCCTCCAGTCATCACTAGCAATCCTGAAGTCAGTGCCGATATAACTAAACTCTATACCTATCAAGTTAAAGCTAGTGACCTCGATTATGACAATCTCACTTACTCGATTGTTAAAAGTCCTACAGGGCTGAGCATTGATGCCAATACGGGATTGGTAAGTTGGCAGCCCAAAGGTACACAGATGGGAATTGCGGATGTGATTTTGCAGGTGACCGATGGTAGGGGTGGCGTTACGCAGCAGAAATATCAGGTTTCAGTGGGTGGAGAAATTGCGGGAAATCATGCGCCGATAATTATCAGTACGCCTGAGACGGCAGCTTTTGCGGCTACGGGTTATGTATCGAGAGTGGAGGCGATCGATGCGGATAATGATAAGTTGACTTACAAGATTGTTTCGGCACCAGATGGAGTAACGATTGATGCGAATACGGGTTGGATTACTTGGACGACGAAACCGACGGATGTGGGAACGCAACAGATTAAGGTGTCAGTTGATGATGGAAAAGGTGGGATAGATATTCAGAGCTTTAGCGTGGATGTGTCGGGAGTCTTGCCTGGACAGATATGGGGCAGAGTTTACTACGACAGCGATACGCCTCCACAGGATCTAGTAGATCTTCTCAAGCAACAGCCAAAAGTTAATCAACCCAAAACTGGGAATAGATTGGATTTCCCTATCCTCACTAACGATCCAGCAACAGCAGCTAAATATGACGGGATAAACTTGAGTACGACTCTATTACCTGACTTAGCACCTAGCGCATATCAATACTTTCTTTCCTATTCCGACGCATATAACAAACTTATTCTCAGTACCACATTGCCAACGAATATTGGGACGAATTATCGCTCACTAAACTCTGATGGGACAACTTCTGAATTATTATCTCCTAATCCAGGCGGAACTTTTTTGGGAGGAACAAGAGATGGAGATAGGTTTGGAATCGTGCCAAAAGATTACATAGGAGATTTTAAAACAGGAGATATTTTTACTGTCGCACCTAATCTTTTTAATGCCAATATTCAAAAGACTACAAAGAACCTAGATGGAACATATACTACGACTGATTTTGCAACCTTAAAAGCTCCTATCTTAAATCCTTCAACACTTAGAGGTAAATTCGACATAGTAGAACAATTATTATTTGATACAACTGGCAACTTTGGAGGCGACCTTATAGCTAAAGTTTCTAGCGCTGACGGATCGGAAGGAAATATCGGTCAAAGTATTTATAGAATAAAAGCTGATGGAACTGTCTCAACCCTAGCAACTTTTAATAATATTCTTCCCAATACTCCAATTCCAACTATATATCCAGATTCGTCATTGGATATGACGCTAATCCCTAATGAATCAAGTTACGGAGTATTGTCTGGAAAATTATTAATGCAGGGAATAGGCAATATTATTTTTACAATAGATTCATCAGGTAAGATTCAAACTTACTCCTTCCCTCCTGGAGGTTATGATGGGACATCTCCTCAATCAACAAATAGGGAATATAGTCTTTCTGGCATTGCCCCTGTTATCATCCAGCCAAATTCTAATGCTTTTGGTAAATTTTCTGTCTCAGGTACATTTGGCAGTTATTTCCCAAATCAAGTACAAGTGATTAGTGCCGATCTTCTGCAACCATTTGTTGGAGACTATCTGAGTCAAACAAACGCTAATTATTTCTATTTCGATGGTACAAAGTTTCAGTTTTTGTTTAAAAGCGATATTAAAGGATCTGATGTAAACGGTAACATTCAACTTGGGGTAAGCTATGCTACCGATAATCTGGTTTTTGCCCCTGTAGGGTTAGGGAATGTTCCTAATGTAAAACCGCTTAGTTTAGCCAATCAAATCGTTTTCATCGATAAAAATAATAATGGAATTCGTGAAGCTGATGAAGTCTATACCAAGACTGACGACAATGGGATCTATCACTTTGATGTTGCAGCTGGAAGCTATCGCGTTGTAGAGGAACTACAACCAGGATTCCAGATTACGAATCCTACCAATCCAAACTATCGTACTGTTGTAGTTACACCAGGTAAAACAAACAGCGGCAACAACTTCGGACTTATTAGAAATCATGCTCCAGTTATTACCAGCACTCCAGAAACAACCGCATATGCTGCTACGGGATATCTAACTCAAATCAAGGCTACGGATGCGGATAACGACAAACTAACTTACAAGATTGTTGCGGCACCAGATGGAGTAACGATTGATGCGAATACGGGTTGGGTTACTTGGACGACGAAACCGACGGATGTGGGAACGCAACAGATTAAGGTGTCAGTTGATGATGGAAAAGGTGGGATAGATACTCAGAGCTTTAGCGTGGATGTGTCGGGAGTCTTGCCTGGACAGATATGGGGTAGGGTTTACTATGACAGCGATACGCCTCCACAGGATCTAGTAGATCTCCTCAAGCAACAGCCAAAAGTTAATCAACCCAAAACTGGGAATAGATTGGATTTCCCTATTCTTACAAACAATCCTACAACAGCAGCTTTGTTTGATGGGATGAATGTTAGTTCGACACTCCTACCTGATTTAACCTCTCGTATCTATCCATATACATTGTTCTACTCTGATGCATATGACAAACTGATCATCAGTGCGCCTATAAATTCAACTGGTACCATTGCAGATGCTCTTGGTACCGACTATCGATCTATCAACTCTGACGGCACAACATCTCAATTCTTATCACCTAATCCAGCAGGTTCTTTTCTAGGCGGTGGATCTGGGCAGTCCACTCAAATTGCAATTGTGCCAAAAGACTATATTGGAGATTTTAAGACTGGAGATATTTATACAATCGCTTCACAATACACTTATGACCCAATTAAAATTCAAAAGACTACAAAGAACTTAGATGGTACTTATACAACGTCTATTGTTGCTATTATAGCTTCTAATTTGGCTAATGTAATTGGAATCAATACAAGTTATGCTTATGCATCTGAGTTTCTATTTGATACAACTGGAAATTTTGGAGGAGATCTTCTGGTTAAAGTTGAAAGTAATGGTATAGATAATTATAGACGCAGTTCTATTTTACGCGTAAAAGCTGATGGAAATGTGTCAAATCTTGCAACTTTTACTGACAATGGAATTTCATTTCCCCTTATATATCCTTTTCAAGGAATGGCTTTAGTCCCTAATGAATCAATTTACGGAGATTTAGCAGGGAAGCTGATACTTCCTGGTTCTGGACTTAAGTTTACAATTGACTCATCAGGCACAATTCAAAGCTATATTTCTCCACTTAGTGGCTACGATGGAACCTTTCCGCAATCTTCTACTAGACCAGATCTTATTGCCAGTACAGTAGGGTGGAATATTAATGGTGACTCAATTCCAATATTGCCTAATTCTAATGCTATCGGCATAAGTCAAGATACAGGAGGATCTAGCCCCAACTCTCCTTATCAGTTGCAGATAATAGATGCTGATATATTTCAGCCTTTTGTTGGAGACTATCTCCTACCGCAGGGAAGCTATCAATATTTTGATGGGACAAAAAATCAAACCATATTTAAGAGCGATATCAGACCAATTCTTGCTAATGGTGATCTTAACCTTGGTGTTAGCTACTCCATCTCCAATTTAGTCTTTGCTCCTACAGGCTTAGGGAATGTTCCTAGTGTAAAACCGCTCAGTTTAGCCAATCAAATTGTTTTCATCGATAAAAATAATAATGGAATTCGTGAAGCTGATGAAGTCTATACCAAGACTGACGACAATGGGATCTATCACTTTAATGTTGCGGCTGGAAGCTATCGCGTAGTACAGGAACTACAACCAGGATTCCAGATTACGAATCCTACCAATCCAAACTATCGTACTGTTGTAGTTACACCAGGTAAAACAAACAGCGGCAACAACTTCGGCAATATCAGAGCATTCATTCCACCCGTCGTTCCGCCCAGCAACACCGCCCCAGAATTCCTGACCACCGCCCCCACTGCCGCTCAAGTTGGACAGACCGTTCTCTATCGCCCCAAACTTCAAGATGCTGAGAACGATCCAATTACCTTAGAAGCAGTCACCCTTCCCAATGGCATGACCTTCGATAAAACTAGAGGGTTACTCGCATGGAAACCCAGCGCCGATCAAATCGGTACTCAGACCGGCATCCTCAAAGCCAGTGATGGCAGAGGCGGTATCACCTTGCAAAGCTTCAGCATCGAAGTTCCACCCCTACATCTCAACCCGCAATTTCTAGTTCCCCCACCCGCCCTCAGCGAAGTCGGTGTCGGACAGACCATTGAATACGACATCCGCACCTTTAATACCTACGGCGTAAGCGACCCTATTTTCACCCTTACCACTAGCCTAAGTTCAGCAACCCTAGAGAAAATTCCTTACTACATTAGCTTTATTCCTTCTGGATATCTAGGACAGGAACAAACCTTCAAATTTACACCGAAAGCCACCGACTTAGGCTTAAATACCTTCACCATCGGCATCGATGACAAGCAAGGCGGAACAGCAAAATACACTTTCCAAATTAATGTCGTAGCTTCCAAACCGAATAATTCTCCAATCCTCAATCTTGATGGAGCCTCCGAGCGCACCCTTTTGGGACTTCCCTACACCGCAAATATTACGGCTACAGATCCCGATAACGACAAACTAACCTTCTCAATAGTTAACGCCCCCTCAGGTTTAACCATCCAAAGCAGTTTGGGCAACAGCGCGCGTCTATTCTGGCAACCCACCGCAGATCAAACTGGCAAATTCCCCATTACTATCAAAGTCGATGACAATCGCGGCGGCGTTGATATTGAGACCTACAACTTAGAAGTTGCCAGCAGTGCTACCGTTAAAAACAAACCGCCCTTTTTCGCTTCCGAACCGATTGTCTCAGGCACTGTCAACAGCACCTATAGATACAGCGTCAAGGTTGATGACCCAAACAATGACAACTTGATTCTTACCCTCAACCAAGCACCAGACGGCTTAATCCTCGACCCCGTTACCAAACAACTGCAATGGAATCCTACCAGCAAAGATATCGGTGACCATGCGGTTATCCTGCAAGTAGTCGATTCATCAGGAGCGATCGCCACCCAAACCTATAACCTCAAAATCCGCGCCCTTAACCTCCCGCCTATCATCACTTCTAGTCCGATTACGCTTGCTGCCGCCAATGGCATCTACCAATACCGCGTACTGGCTCAAGATCCTGAAGGTAATCCCCTCAACTATTTCCTTGATTCATCTCCTTCAGGCATGACCATCGATAATACAGGCTTAATCTCCTGGTCACCTACCACCGCTACTACCGCTAATATCTCGATTCGCGTCGATGATAATCAAGGCGGCACGACCAGTCAAAACTATCAAATTCAAGTCTCTGCTACACCAATTAACCTCCCGCCCGCCATCACTTCTAAACCGATCTATGGAGCTAGTGCAGGAGCAAAATATACTTATCAAGTCACCACCAGTGACCCCGAATCCGCATCTATTACCTACAGTCTTGCTTCGGCTCCTTCAGGCATGAGCATAGACAATACTGGCTTAATCTCTTGGAATTCTTCCCTAGCTGGGACATTCCCCATCGAGGTTGTCGCCACAGATAACCAAGGACAAAAAGCGACTCAGAAATACAGTCTAGAAGTAATTACCAACCTAGCTCCGATCGTCACTAGCCAGCCAATCGTCCAAGCGATCGCTGGTCAAATCTACCGCTACGATGTCAAAGCCACAGATCCAAATAATGATCCAATCGGCTACGAACTTGATGCCATCAGCAAAGCCCTCGGCATTACCATAGACAGTCTTGGTCGAATTCGCTGGAATCCACAAATTGCGAACATTGGCAATCATGCGATCGCTGTTAAGGTCAGCGATAATCGCGGCGGTGTAACGACTCAAGCCTTTAATCTTAGCATCAATGCTGACACAGAGGCTCCTGTCGTTAATCTCTTTGTCAACCAATCCGTTTTCAATCAAAATGAAACTGCTACTCTAGTCGTCAATGCGACTGACAACGTGGATGTAGATAGTCTCAGCTTAAATATCAACGGACAAAATCTGCTCGTCGATGCCAATGGTAAAACAGATTTCAAACTCTCTAATTTAGGGACATATACTGGGACAGCCATAGCGAAAGACAAAGCTGGCAACATCGGTCAAGCTAAAGTAATCTTTAATGCTATTTCCCCTGATGTAGATGCACCGACAGTTACTTTTGCCATGAAGGATGGAGCTAATACTTTAATCGATGGGGCTACGATTACCAATGCCGTGGATATTTACGGTACGGTGGCGGATACGAATTTTCAAGACTACCAGATTGAAGTTGCCCCCATTGGTACCGAAGATTTTGTATTGATTGGTGGGGGAACGACACAGGTTATAAATGGCAAGTTAGGCACTTTTGACCCTTCCACTTTAGCTAATGATTTGTATACGGTGCGGGTAACGGCCAAGGATTTGACGGGTAAGTCTACGAGTTGGGAACAGACTGTAAGCGTAGAAGGGAATCTGAAACTAGGAAACTTTACTCTTTCATTCACTGACCTATCGATACCGATATCAGGTATTCCGATTAATGTAACCCGCACCTATGATTCACTCAATGCTAAGGTTAGCGATGATTTTGGCTATGGGTGGAGATTGGAGTTTCGAGATACGGATCTCCGCACGAGTTTGGCAAAGGATGAGGTTTACGAACAGACAGGTTTGAGAACACAGGCGTTTAAGGATGGTACGAAGGTATTTATCACTTTGCCAGGGGGCAAGCGCGAAACCTTTACCTTTAAGCCCACCCGCGATCCAATTTCTAGCTATTTCCCTGCGATCGATGGCTACGATACATCGATCTATCATCCTGCCTTTACATCGGAGAAAGGCTCCACTAGTACCTTGACCGTTGTCGATACTAAGTTAAGTTACATCGATGGTAAGTACTATTCCCTTGGTAGTGGGGTGGCTTACAATCCTGCGGATGGATATTTTGGGAATAAGTATATTCTCACCACGAAGGAGGGGATTGTGTATGAGATTGATGGCACGACGGGGGATTTGAATAAAGTTACCAATCCCAATGGCAATACGCTCACGTTTACGGATGCGGGAATTACTGCTTCGACTGCGCTCAGCACAGGTAGCGATACAGGAAAGGCGGTGACATTCCAGAGGGATGCTAGTGGAAGGATTACTTCTGTAACCGATCCTCTCGGTCAGGTGGTGAAGTATCAGTATGATGCTAAGGGTGATTTGATTGGGGTATCGGACAGGGAGAATAATACGACCCAGTTTAAGTATGCTCAACCCACCCGCGACCATTTCTTGACAGAAGTTGTCGATCCTCTTGGAAGATCTGGGGTGAAGAATGAGTATGACGCGCAGGGTCGTCTGGTGAAGTTGGTGGATGCTTTGGGTAATCCTGTGGAGTTGGCTTATGATCCGACTAATTCCACAGAGACGATTAAGGATGCTTTGGGCAATCCGACGACTTATGTTTATGACCAGAGGGGTAATGTTGTATCAGAAGTCGATGCTCTAGGTGGTTTGATTTCAAGAACCTATGACGAGCAGAACAACTTACTTTCCGAAACTGATGCAGAAGGTCGTACAAAGTCATATACGTATGACTATAGTAATAATCTACTTTCCCAAACAGATGGATTAGGGAATACTTCTCGTTATACGTATGGAGCCAACAGTAAACTTCTGACTAGTATAGATCCCCTTGGAAATGCAACTAAATATACTTTAGATAGTAAAGGAAATGTTCTTTCTAAAATTGATGCCGAAGGGAATAAGACAACCTATACATACGATTTTAGAGGAAATGCTATTTCTATTAAAGATGCTAAAGGGGGTATAACCAGCTACGGATATGATGTTTTTGGAAATCGTATCCGTATGGTCGATCCATTAGGAAATGAAACCACTTACACCTATGATGCTCGAGGTAATCAACTTACTGAAACCTTCAAAATTACTACATCTTTAGGAATTCGTACCTTAACTACAACAAAGACCTTTGATGGTAACAATAATACAACATCTGTCACCGATGCAGAAGGCAATATCTCTCGTTTTGAATACGATCCCAACAATAAACAGATTACTACTATCGATCCATTGGGAAGACGTACTGAATCTCGTTATGACGAGAAAGGTGAACTTACATCCGTTATCTTTAGCGATGGTAAATCTAATTCTTACACTTATGATGCCAAAGGGAATCGCATTTCCTCTACTGATCGCGAAGGTAGAACTTCATTTATTAGCTACGATGCATTAGGAAGAGCAACCCAACTAATTGCTCCTGATGATACGCCTAACGATCTTTCTGATAATCCTCGCAAAATACTTACCTATGATCGCGCAGGATGGCTGAAATCAATAATAGATGAACGTGGGATAAAAGCAGAATATACTTATGATGCCTCTGGAAATATCACCAGTGTTATTAATTCACTAGGTGACACCTTAATCAATACCTACGATCCAGCCCGTCATAAAATCTCAACCACAGACGCTTTAGGTAGAACCACACAATTTACCTACGATGGCCTCGGTCGTCAATTGGATACCATCTTGCCTGATGGCACAATTGCAAGAACAGTTTATGATTCCCTTAACAATGTCACTGCTAAAATCGATCAGGCTGGTAAGAAGATACAGTATGAATATGATGTCTTGAACCGACTTACTGCGGTTATCGATCCACTTAACCAACGTACCAGCTATGCCTATGACGAAGTGGGTAATCTAACATCTCAGACTGATGCTAACAATCACATTACACGGTATGAATATGATGGTTTGAGAAGGAGATTAGCGATGGTTAACCCACTTGGAAATCGCTCAGAAATGAGCTATGACAGTGTTGGAAATTTGGTTAGTATAAAAGATTTTAACGGCAATACAACTACCTATGAGTATGACAGTAATAATCTATTGACAGCAAAGCACTTTGCTGATGGTACATCCACTACGTTTACCTATACCTCAACAGGCAAACGAAAGTCTGAGACTGATACAAGAGGTACGACTTTATTTACTTACGATGCCAACGATCTCTTAACTTCACGTATAGAACCAGATGGGACGACAGTTAGTTATACCTATAAAAATGGCAATATCACCTCTGTAGAAACACCATCAGGTAAGACTAAATATACCTACGATGTCCTTGGTCGATTAGATACAGTTACTGATGCCACAGGTGATGTGACTACTTATACTTATGACAAAGTTGGCAATCTAATAGAGACGAAGTTGTCAAATGGAGTAGTAGAAACTAGACAGTATGACAACATGGATCGTCTATCTGTGTTTACAAATACTACTGCAACGGGTACGGTTCTCTCCAATTACAGTTATACCTTTGACCCTGTAGGCAATATCAAAACGGTAGATGAGTTTGGAGGTAGGAAAGAAACTTATACTTATGACGATCTCTACAGACTGACTCAAGAAGCAATTATCGATCCTCTAACTGGAAATCGCACGACAGATTATACTTTTGACTCAGTAGGCAACCGATTGGGTAGGTTTGATTCACTAACAGGAATGACAACTTACTCTTACGATACTGGGGATAGGTTAATTACAGAAACGAGTGCCAGTGATATAACTTCCTATAGTTATGATAAGAATGGCAATACGCTCTTAGAGTTTAAGAGTCCTAATGATCAAACAACTTATGCTTAGTGATGCAGAAAACTCAGTTGAGTCTCAATATGAGACAAGGGTAACACGAGCAAATTCGATACGAAAATCTAACTTTTCGCGTTTGGCAATAGAAGCACAGGCGGGAGGAGGATTAGTTCTAG
>NZ_SELU01000049.1:0-42911 GCF_006861605.1 Pseudanabaena sp. UWO310
GCTTTTGTGAAGTTCATGTCAATACGATGGAAGGCTTTTGGTCGCTTTTACGCTCTTGGTTACGACCTCATCGTGGGATTTCTCAAGAAAAGTTACCTTTGTATTTGAGCTTCTTTGAGTTTGTTCACAATGCCAAGAGGAGGGGTAAAGCTTTGCTGAGTGCTTTGCTAGACTCCCTACTTTCTTTACCTCCCCGAAACACCTATTGAGCCACAAGTTTTACACTGGTATCGTTGGCGAGCAGGCTGTGTTTCATCTTTGCCCCGCTTGATCACCGCTAAGCTTTGACATTTTGGACAGCATACTCCTCTTGTCCATCGCATCTGACGCACTGTTTCGTAGCATTTTTCATCATCGATTAGATGGGTTAAGTTCACACTCAGCATAGTAATCGCTGCTTTTGGATTTCGCTACAATATTATCAATTTCTGCCTTTCTTGACCTCCCCGAAACACCTATTGAGCCAAATTTTATTGGTGCAAGGGTTTTTCTTGTTTTTGGCCTTTTTTCTTGCATCTTATCAGCTTTTGCAACCTTTGGAAGCTACTGATTGCAACTGTTTCTGCCTTTTTCAGCAAGCCCTAAATAGGGCAACCAATGACTCAGACTCGCACTTCCTGATTGCAATATCGCAGCTACAGACTCCGCAAATCCTTGGAGATGTCGCTTATCTTTTGGCTTGAGCCATTGACGCAGTTGTTGTTCTAGCTGAAGATATAAGTGGGGCATGGATAAGATCTTTTGTTGAGGAACTTGAGTATCTCATCTCTTGCCCCTTTTATCCCTCTTGTCTCATTCTGAGACTCTATGCCTAGCAACCTTTTCCAGACTTTTCTGCACCACTAAGATTCGGGGGTAAAAGAACTTGCCATTTTTTAAGCCACCTGAATTAACTCTTGCCGATGAGTTATTAATTCAAATGCGATATTTTTGCTGTTCTCAATAACCATCTGATGATTAGCCGTAAGCAATTCGGGAATCATCTGTTTAAGTTTGTTAGTCAGGCGATCAAGGTTATCAGCTTCTGTCACCAAGCCAATAATATCTGAACTTTCAGCAACCCAGACCTGAGCTTCTTGATCCCAAAACGCCTCTATCTTGTAATGACTGGTCATGTAAAACAACCTATTAACTTAGTTTTTATTATAGCGATTGATGAAGATGCGATCGCCATTTTGAGCAGCAAGCATTGCATTCATATGAGTAAAAGTTCGATCTAGCTCCCCAATACTTTCTAACTCAGGAATTTCTTCAGTAGAAAGCATCTCCACTTTTCTTTTCTCAAGAAGTGACTCCATCCGATCCTGTAGGCGATCGCTAAACCTAAAGAGACTTAGATTCCCGACTTTCTCAACGCAAATCTCATGAATTAGCAATGACGGTTTGACAAGTGTTGCAGTCATAATTTGGTACTGACCCCTTTCAATGACTTAAAAAGCATTACTCTCAATATTACATAATTTTCTTGGTCAATATTTGGATCGGATGAGCAGAGATTTTAAAACAGTTAAGACAGAAGTTACAGCTTGGAAAAATTTTACACTAGACGATAAAGTTTACGACCTATCTCACCTTAATGCTCACTGGGTTCAATATATTGACGCGAAAGAGCCAAACAATCCAGTGACATATCGGTTTATTGTTACCTATGGCTTACATTGCTTTACCAAAGACTCTGAAGACCTTTCGAGCGAAGAATTACAGGCACTGAACTACAAGGCTCCAAGAGAATCAAGAGCATTTAACCTTGAAAGGTATGAACTCTCCAAATATTTACCGAAAATCATAGAATCCTTAGGAGAGCGATCAACGTTAGTTTGTCATGCAGGATATGGAAAATTTGCGATCATCAAAGTTATAGACTCACGGGGCAATGAAATCGATTATTTTGTTGTATTTACAGTATTCAAAGAAGAAAAGAAGCTCAGATTACATGTCCAGAGCGCTTACCCGAAATATGAAGGTGTAGGGAAAATTAAAAAAGTCAGCTTCTTCGTCATAGCCAGAAACTTATTAAACAACAAAAAATTACCATCCCCATAAATAACAAAGACCCCTTAAGGAGTCTTCGCCAAAAACTATGTTTTGAGTATATTTTTTGGTATTCAGAACGTCTTTACTGGACTTGCCTCAACCCCTAAAGGTAACGGGATGTCATACTAAAAAAGCATGTCTGCTGCATCCTTTCCAATATTATAACGCTTTTTTGTTTGGATCAAGATGATTAGCGGCAAGTAATTCGGGAATCATCGCGCACATCCCTAGCGGCTCTAGGCGGATGATTATAACCATAGGTTTCCTTCAGATCCTCATGCTGCTCATTCCATATACTTGCGTAAGTGTCAGCAATCTCACACGGATCATCAATAATCAACTGGAGTAATTCTATTAGGGGCTGATTAAGATCATTTAACCAAAATCTTTGTGCATATTGCCTAGCCGATGCTGCGATACTAATTGCTCCAGTCCCCGCAAAAGGTTCAACCAGTCTATCTATTTTGTCAGGAAAAAAGCCAAGAATAAATGAAGCGAGATTTCTCTTGCTACCCTGATATTGAACTGGGTGAGGTAAATTAGACATCGAAGTACAAAAGACTACTTGATTAGCAGCATATCACAGAGTTTAGAATTTCATTTTCAATAAAACTTCAATAAAAAAGAGGGCATACGCCCTCTTTTTTATTTGCTTGTTTGTGGATTAAACAGAAGCTAAAAAGGTCTTCTTGTATTCAACAAGTGCTTCCTTCAAGATTTTTTCTGCTTCATCAGAGAGCTTCTTCTCGGACTTGATGATTTCGCCGTACTTGGGCTTGCTGGTTGCCAAGTAGTTACGCAGACCCTTATTGAATGCGCCAACTTGATCAACTTCGAGTTCATCAAGATAGCCATTAATTGCGGTATAGATAATCGCAACTTGGTCGCCTACGGGCAATGGCGAATATTGAGGCTGCTTAAGAATTTCGCGGAGGCGTTGACCACGGGCTAGTTGAGCTTGAGTGGTTTTGTCCAAATCAGAGGCGAACTGAGCGAAAGCGACGAGGTCATCGTACTGAGCTAGTTCCAGTTTGATCTTACCTGCCACCTGTTTCATTGCCTTGATTTGTGCGGCGGAACCAACACGGGATACCGAGATACCAGGGTTGATCGCAGGACGAATACCAGCATTGAAGAGGTCAGAAGACAAGAAGATTTGACCGTCGGTAATCGAAATTACGTTGGTCGGAATGTAAGCCGATACGTCACCCGCTTGAGTCTCGATGATCGGCAATGCGGTCATCGATCCACCGCCGAGTTCATCACTTAACTTCGCAGCACGTTCGAGCAAGCGAGAGTGTAAGTAGAATACGTCTCCAGGATAAGCTTCACGACCTGGTGGACGACGGAGCAAGAGAGCCATTTGGCGATAAGCTTGGGCTTGCTTAGACAAGTCATCATAGACGATCAAAGTGCCTTGACCTTTGTACATAAAGTACTCAGCCAATGCTGCTCCAGTGTAAGGAGCGAGGTATTGCAAGGTGGCAGGATCGTTGGCGCTTGCCATAACGACGATCGTGTATTCCATTGCGCCGCTTTCACGAAGCTTGTTAACAACGTTCGCAACGGTAGAAGCTTTTTGCCCGATCGCTACATATACGCAGATACAGTCCAAACCTTTTTGGTTGATGATGGTATCTACCGCAACAGAGGTCTTACCTGTTTGACGGTCACCAATGATCAACTCGCGCTGACCGCGTCCGACGGGAATCATCGCGTCGATCGCAGTAATACCCGTTTGTAGGGGTTCAAATACGGATTTACGAGCAATAATGCCAGGAGCGGGAGATTCAATTAAGCGAGATTCAGTTGCTTTGATTTCGCCCTTACCATCAATAGGTTGAGCCAAACCATCCACAACGCGACCAATAAAGGCTTCGCCTACGGGAACTTGGGCAATACGTCCAGTTGCCTTTACTGAGCTACCTTCAGCGATCTTGCGACCTTCACCCATCAACACAACACCAACGTTGTCTTCTTCAAGGTTCAGCGCAATGCCGACAGTACCATCTTCAAATTCCAGCAACTCGCCAGCCATGCACTGTTCCAAGCCATAGACACGAGCGATACCGTCACCGACTTGCAGGACAGTACCAACGTTGGAAACTTGCAGCTCTTGGTTATAATTAGCAATTTGCTGCTTGATAATATTGCTTATTTCGTCAGGTCTGATGCTAACCATAGTTGTGTTTTACCAGTTATCAGCGATCGATTTGTTTTGAATATTTGGGATTTAGCTTTTAGCTTTTAGCTTTTAGCTTTTAGCTTTTTTGGGATTTGGTAATTGGTAATTGGTGATTGGTGATTGGTAATTGATAATTACTTTTTCCCTTTTACTTTTTCCTTTTTCCCTGAGATTAAACGCCTGCGGTGAGGCTACTCTTTAATCGGCGTAGTTGTCCACGAATGCTGGCATCAACGACTTGAGAACCAACTTTAATGATTACGCCACCAATTAAATCAGGATTAACAGTTACGTCAAGGTCAACGCTTCTAGCGCCTGTCATCGCTTTGACGCGATCGCGAATGCTATCTTCCTGAGATCTACTCAATTTTAAAGCAGTCGTAATTTCAGCAAGAGCTACTTGATCGATTACACGCAATAGAGCTTTGAACTCATTAACGATTTGTCCTAAGAAGGCAATACGTTTGCGATCAACTAATAGAAGCAAAAAGCTTTTGGTAATAGAGCTTACCTGAGAACCAAACACATTTTCTACTACGCCTTTTTTGACATCTGCGCCAATTAAAGGGCTAGCAAATAATTGACTTAACTCCAAAGAATCAGTCAAAGTATCGCCAATCAGGCGGACATCTTTAGCGATCGCATCTAAGTTTTTCTGCTCTTGTGCCAAGGACATTAAAGCCTCAGCATAGGGAGCGACGACAGCTTGACTAACAGAATTAGATTTCATGTTTTCTCCTAGTCAGAACTTAAAAGGGCAATGCTACGGTCGATCAGTTCGACTTGAGCGGATTCACTCAAACCGCGATCGAAGTAAGACTGAACGCTAGCAAGGGCTTTTTCGGCAACTTGCTGACGCAGTTGCACGATTACACGATCTTGCTCCGTGGCAATCTCTTGGTCGGCAGCTTCTCGCAAACGAGCAATATCTGCATCAACCGTCGCCAAAATTGCATCAGCCGCGTGTTTGGCATCAGTTTCAGCTTGTTTGCGTAGGTTTTCAGCCTCGGTTTTTGCCTGAGCTAATTTGCCTTGCTGCAAAGCAAGCTTATCTGTTGCTTCCTTTTGACGCTTTTCTGCATCAGCGATCGCCGACTGGATAGACTCCAAGCGAGCCGAGAGAATTTTGCCTAAGAAACCACGACCTGCATAGATCAAAAGACCGATAACGATCACTAAGTTGATCAGGTTAGTTTCCAGAATATCGGAATTAATACCGAAGCCTGAATGTTCGCCTGCTTCACTTGCAAGTAAGACGAAATTTCTAATCATAAAGGTTGTTTCTATTACTCAATACCAGCCAGAATCCAGATAGAAACTATCTATGAGGATCGTCAGAACTAGGATTTAACTAAGTTACCTAGTAATTTTTCTAGAACTTGGCGACTGAGCGACTCTACTTCAGCGTCCAGAGATGCGGTCGCATCTTGTTTTTGCTTTTCGATTTCTGCTTTAGCTGTAGCAACTTTTGCTTGAGCTTCAGCCATCGCAGCATCAATACGTTCTTTACGAATCTTATTTGCTTCCGCTTGAGCAGTTGTTAAGATGTTCTGAGTTGCCTTACGCGCAGAAGCAAGCTCTTGCTCATATTGCTTAACAGCTAACTCAGCTTTTTCTAGACGTTCCTTTGAGCCAATAATCTGTCCTCTAACATAATCATCACGATCATCGATCGCCTTAGTTAAAGGTTTAAAGAAAATAACGTTCAGAAGCGCTACAAAAACAACAAATTGCACTGCCATAATTGGAAGTGTGGCATTGATATCAAACAAGCCGCCTTTATGTTCTGCCGCTTCCGCAGCGATGAGAACAGTTGAGAAAAGGTTCCAAATTGTCATAGGTATGTTGCTAAAAAAGCACTTTTGTGGAGCATTTGGATAAATGCTGTTACTGAAGGTAGCGATCTAGATGGACAAAGAAGCCAAGAATTAAAGGAAAAGCTCGACTTTCCAACTTAGCTTCTTTGCTACACTAGCTCTTTACTACACTAGGCACTCAAGAGAAGGCATTCAGGAAATGCATTCCAGAAAAAGCATTCAGAAAAAGGCATTCCAGAAATGCATTCAAAAAAAGGCTATTAGGCGAAGGGGTTAGCGAATAGCAATACAAGTGCAACAACCAGACCGTAAATGGTAAGAGCTTCCATGAAAGCCAAGCTCAACAATAGGGTGCCACGAATTTTGCCTTCAGCTTCAGGCTGACGAGCAATACCTTCTACAGCGCGGCTAGCAGCAGTACCTTGACCAATACCAGGTCCAACTGCACCAAGACCAACGGCAACGCTAGCGGCGATTACGGATGCTGAAGCTACTAATGGATCAATCACGTTCTTTTTCCTTCTTAGATTATTTTTAAGTGTTTACAAATATGGGAAACAAATATGGGAAAACAATTTCCCGAATCAATCGTTTGAATTAACGAGCTTAATGCTCATGTCCTTCATCACCATGTCCCTCCATCGCTTCACCGATGTAAGACGCTGCCAAGGTCGAAAAAATCAATGCTTGGATGGCACTGGTAAATAATCCCAGAATCATCAATGGCAGAGGTACAAACAAAGGTACGAGGAGAACCATGACCCCCACAACTAGCTCATCGGCGAGGATGTTTCCGAAAAGACGGAAGCTTAGCGAAAGGGGTTTTGTGAAATCTTCAAGAACCCATAAAGGAAGGAGAAAGGGAGAAGCTTGGATATATCTAGTGAAGTATTCCAAACCACGCTTGCTCAATCCAGCATAGAAATAGGCTAAGGAGACTAATAATGCTAGGGCGATCGTGGTATTGATGTCGCTTGTCGGGGCAGCAAGTTCGCCCTCGGGCAATTCGATCAATTTCCAAGGAACTAGCGCTCCTAACCAGTTCGATACGAAGATAAACAAGAATAGACTACCAACAAATGGCACCCATTCTCTGTAGTGCTTTTCGCCAATCTGGTCTTTAGCGATGCCCTGAACGTACTCCAGAGCATATTCCATGAAATTTTGAAAACCTGCGGGAACACGTTGGTCAGCTTTAGCGGTGCTAGATCCGATCAGTGCAGCAACGAGTACTGCTCCCATCACAACCCAGCTCACAATTAAAACTTGACCATGTACCGCTAGATTACCGAACTGCCAATAAAAGTGTTTGCCCACTTCTAGTGCGGCAAGACTGGTTTGGTGACTAACTGAATAGCCAAAAGATACTGGATCGATCATGTTCGATATGTTACAACCTGTAGGAGGTTAAATCAGCGAGAATGGAACCCAATCCTCAAGTTTTCCTCAATCTCGGTCAATTAGCCTTTGCGCAAGTCTTGGCTCAGGTCTTGGCTCAAGTCTTGGGCAAGAATTACTAAAACAGCGACTTTATAGGTCATAAAGCCTAAGAATGCAGGCAAAATCTCCAGTTGATCGGACTTAGCAGCGATCGCCATCAAAAGTACGAACAGCCCAAGTCGCGAAAATCCGAGTCGGTTGGATTCACCACCCAATCGATCTACGCTTTTAGCTAGCATTCTGAAGTAGACAGAGCCAACTAATGCGCCGACAGCATAACTGAGGGCAATCTTCCACCCGTACCAAAACCATACCGCTAAGCCAATAACAAGCCCAGAGATGAGGGTAATTACTAACAGCCTAAGCTTGAGGCGATTGTACTCTTCCATGCCATCAACAACTGATGTGGATGAGTTTTTTACAACCGTCTGTGCGACTGTACTGTTTTTTGCGGGGATGATCTTCACTGTTGACCCTTAGAGGTTGACCTATAGCGACTGCTTTTTAGCAAAATTTGCTGACTGTTTGAGTGAAGAACTAGTACTTGAGATAGTACTAAAATGGGTGTCCAAAAACTTGGATGTAGCTGCCTACACCGTTGCTAAGCATATCACGCAAGATGTCACATTTGCTTTACAACTCTTCAACAAATAAGGCGCGAACCATGGCAAAGTGTCCCTAACATACTTTTGGGGATACTTTTAATAGTTACTTCGTCTGTGCTGGGGTGTTACGATAACAAAAAGTTTTAGATAAATGCTTTTCACTTTTTTCAAGTTAAAAGCAACCCCCAAGTATTCAGCTAAAACTTATTCTTTCTTGTGAGCATCCAGAATTTGCAACCTATGTCCACATCCTTTGCTAAGCCTTGCTTCTTTCAGATTGCCTTTCAAGCCGCAGCTTTATCTTTGATCTCTTCTGCGACTTTGCTCCCTCTAAAGGCGATCGCCCAAAATGCTTCACCTCAGCCACCCAAAGTTCAACCTACGCAAGCTCAGCCCGTAGAGGCAACTAAGCCCAATTCTCTAGAGAATAGTGTGTTTAGTATTGCAGGGGGGCAGAGGTTGATGGCAGAGTCAATGACCGCAGTTAGCCAGCAAAATTACGATCAAGCTGTATCTAAGTTGCAAGATGCCCGTCAAGTCTTTAATCAATTATCCAATTTTTATCAGGAGCTAACGACCAGCTTTTCAGGTATTGACAATCGCATTTCTGATAGTCATCGTCGTAAGGCTCTACAGGCTGCACAGTTGCGTGATGAGGCGACCTACCAACTTGCTGTGGTTTATCGGGCGAAAAATCAACCAGAGCTATCTGTGCCTTTGTTAATTCAATTGATCCGTAGTCAAGCGCCTACTCGCGATCTCGGTCAACAGGCTTATCAACAATTGTTTGAGTTAGGTTTTGTTGATGCCCAGTACCTCCCTCCTAGCGCGACTACCCCTAAGTAATTCAAGTAAAAAAAGGGGCGCTAAGCGCCCCTTTTTTAAGGATGTTTAAGATTTTTTTGCCCACCAAGCTAAGCCGTAGCGCTGGCTTGTGGTATTGGTTTGGGGGGATTTAAATACCACCCGCAGTTTGTATTTACCTGTGGTGGGAATTTTTACAAAAATATGCTGTAAGTTGTCAACTTGACTGGTAGATGACCAAATACTTTGGGAAATATCGTTATCCTGCGATCGCATTAAGTACAATTCGATTTTATTAAAGCCCTCATCACTAAAGCTTTCACCGATATCGTAGAGGCTATTGCCATTTTTATCGTTGAGTTTAACTTGACGATCCCAAGTTAGGGTCGCCGCGATAAAGCTGTCGGCTAAGAGCGGCTCGCTGAAAATATAATCTTGAAAATTATCGACATCGACAAAATTGGTATCCCAACCGATCGCTTTGATGGTTGCCACTCCATTTTGGGGTGATTGCTGTCCTGCTTGGTATTGCAGCAAAGCTCGGCGAGCATTGAGTTGTCCTGCGCCAAGACTGCGACTGAGCGGCACTACCCGACTGCCATAGGCTTCACTGTCGAGCCATGTTTTGCCAAAGGTATCGAGAATAGTTTTAGACATACCAAGGTTTTTCCCATCACCCCGATCTTGAATTTTATCGGCGGAGTTGATGAGGACAGCTTTGAGTAACTCATGCCGACGCGCCTCAGCGCTCCATTGTCCAATCTCAATCTGGCGATTGGCGTACTCATGGAGGAGGGCGATCGTCCCGACTACGTGGGGCGCGGCAAAACTCGATCCGCTAGCATTTTTAAATTTGCCTTGTAAATTGGGGAGTTTGAGGTTATTGCCTGGAGCAAGCAGAGCGAGCGATCGCCTGCCATTGAGGGGACTTTCGACACCTGCCGTCCATTTTCCATCTTTATTGAGGTCAGTAAAAAATTCCCCCTGCTCGTATTTACCAGTATTACTGCGATCGATAAATGGCTCATCGATCAGGTTGCCACGATCAAGCTGACGATAAATACCCTCAACCTCATGGGTAAAGCCCACGGTAAACCCATTAAAAAGATCGGTGGGAATGGGAATGCCGCCTTTACCTTGGTTTCCTGCAATTATCGGTAGGGTATTGTAAGTAGTTGCCAGCCAATCGACGCAGAGTGTAAGTAGAGCATTGCCATCAAGTTGAGGATTGGGGCGCGGATCTTCGCTGAGGAGTTCGCCAAAGCTGAAGTTAATCGCCCGCACAGTACTGTTGTGTTGTCGCGCAATATATTGGGCGGCGAGACAGGCTTCTGGTTGTCCGTCTTGGCGACGTTGGGAATAGGCGGCAGAGATCAGTTTGGCATTGGGCGCAATCCCTCGGTAAGTTTTATCTTGACTAATGATGACTGCGGCAACCTGCTCAGAATGATCGTCAATGTTGCGATTGGGAACAGCCTTACCATCGCGAAAAAAAACGGCATAGGGCTGCACGATCGCGCGATCGCGCAATAAAAGTTTGTTAAAGAGTTTATCTACGGCAAAGCGTAATGGACGACTCAACTCGACTTGCCCCACAAATACATCTTTGCCCGTGAGGTTGTAGGGAGAATTTTGCAAGCTCCTTGCATCAATACCTTGGCGATCGGCGGACTTGTCTAAAGTCCATCCTGCGGGACTATTCGCCAAAATGGTAATACAAGTAGAGATATTGACCAAAATCCCAACAACGCACCGACCTGAGCTACGCATTTTTCTTCCTTTGATTCCCTATGGATTGGCTATACAGCAATCCTAAATGATTTATGGGAGGCTTCGACTTCGCTCAGCCATCCTATACCTATAGCTGAGCGAAGTCGAAGCCCCATTTTTCTCGTAAAATTAAAAACTAGATCTAAAACCTGCGGCGCAGGCTGTGCCTGCGCCGCAGGTTTTAGATTTGGATTTTAATTATGCTGAAGGCTGGGCATAATTAAAACCCAGAATCAAAAGCTGTAGCGCACGCTGCGCTTGCGCTACAGCTTTTGGGTTTTATATTTAATTCTACCCAGCTACTTATACCGAATTACTTACTAAGTAGCTAGGCATAATTAAAAACCAAAACCAGAGAGCATACCGCCCGCTGCGCGGGCGGTATGCTCTTCTGGGTTTTAAGTTTACTTATGTCTAGCTACTTAGGATAGTCATAAATTTCAAACTACTGGCAAAATTTTTATGAAATTCCCCAATTGGCTATCACAACGGGCTGTTCAGAAGAAAGAAGCGATCGCTTTGAGCTTCAGAGATGGGGTTAATTTAACGGCAAGCACTTGGACATACGCCCAATTAGAGGAGGAAGTCAATCTATGGGTAGCCCAACTGCAAGCATGGGGAATTAGATCGGGCGATCGCGTTGGTCTATTACTCGCAAACCAGCCTCGATATATTACGCTCGTCCATGCGATGACTAGATGCGAAGCCGTGGCAGTCTTTCTCAATATTCGGCTAACGGCTAAAGAAATAAACTGGCAAATAGAAGATAGTCAGGTCGGTTATTTGCTATATGACGAATTTACGCGATCGACTATTCAAGAATTTAAGAATTTAGAATTTGAGAATTTAGAATTTGAGAATTTAGAATTTAAGAATCCCATTGAAGTTAGTTATTTAGACATCTCAGAAATAGACTACTCATCCCTAAATTCTCTATTTAGAGATCGTTGCAATCCATTAGAAAAGAGACAGTTTGGTAGTGAAAGTATCAATCTGGAAAATCTCCAAGGAATTTTTTATACTTCTGGAACCACGGGTAAACCCAAGGGCGTACCATTAACCTATGGCAATCACTTCCATAGCGCGATCGCTTCTGTTTTAAATCTAGGATTGCAGTCCGATGATAACTGGTTGCTATGTATGCCCATGTTTCATGTGGGGGGCTTGGCGATCGTCTGGCGAAGCGCCATCTATGGAATTAAGTTAACGCTATTACCAAAATTTGATGAGAGGGATGTACTAGAAGCGATCGCCTCCGAACGGGTAACACTTATTTCTCTAGTGCCAACCATGCTCACAAGGCTGTTAGAGCATTCTCTTTGGCAAAATTTACAACAACTGCGCGGTCTTTTGTTGGGTGGCGCACCTGCAAGTCCCGAACTCATAGCTCGCTGCCAGCAATTGAATTTACCGATTATGCCCACCTATGGCATGACCGAAACTGCCTCGCAAATCACCACTCTCCGCACCGAGGAAATCGCGCTCAAGCAGGGATCTTCAGGGCTGCCGCTATTGGGCAATAGTCTGCGGATAGTCGATATCGATGACGCTCAACGCGAACTTCCCTCTGGCGAAATCGGACAAATTTTAGTGCAAGGGGCAAGCGTTATGTCGGGATATCTACAGACCGATCGCCTGCAAGCTCAATCTCAAGGGATTGCCGATGGATGGTTACATACAGGAGATATGGGCTATCTCGATAGGGATGGATATCTCTATGTTGTCAGCCGTCGTTCCGATCTAATTATCAGTGGTGGCGAAAATATTTATCCGACAGAGATCGAGGCAATTTTATTATCTCATCCTGCGATCGCTGAAGCCTGCGTGGTGGGTATAGTAGATCGTGAATGGGGGGAATTTGTCGCGGCTATATTAGTCACTAATCACAATAGCCATCAACCGACATTAACAGAAATCAGAGATTTTTGCGAGCAGAAATCTCTAGCACGATATAAACTACCCAAAGAAATTTATGTTTGGAAATCTTTACCAAAAACTGCATCGGGAAAATTACTACGCCAGCAAATTCGTAACCAAATAAATACCTAGATATTTATCTAGATAAATACTTAGATATTTATCTAGATTATTAATATAAAAATCCTGATTTTTTGGCTGTAGATTTCACTCAAAAATGTCATCCTACCGTAAAAATCATGAGCCCACAAAAGGATTTAGATTTAATTTCGGATTGCAATACTTATGATTTTATATAAGTAGCTGGGCGCAATTAAATATAAATAAATCTAAAAGCCCAAAACCTGTAGCGCAGGCTGCGCCTAAGCTACAGGTTTTGATTCTGGGTTTTTAATTATGCCCAGCTACTTAATTAAAGGATAAAGCTTAAAGAATTTTACGGAATCAAGCAATATTGGCAAAAGGATGTGAGCTTTAATTGAGGCTTTAAATTCATTGATGATTCATCACCAAGAAAGCGAGCCCAATTAGATTAATATTTACAGCTAAAACAATTATTTCCTGTAATATAAAAATAGGTAATTAAGTGCCTCCAGCAGAATTGAAATCCAGATATAAAGCTTGCGGCGCACGCAGCGTGTGCCGTAGGCTTTGGGGTTTTATATTTAATTAAGCCCACTTACTTACAAGTAGATAATATTTATTTCTACTTGTTTCTAATTTGGTATTACCTAATTATTGAATGTTTTTCAGTATTTCCGATCACCCGAATAAATCCTGAGACAAAGACTGATTTGTTTGTCTAAATCTTTCCATTATATGAAAAACATTGGCAATCTCAAGCGCAGCAATATTCCTACAACTAAGATTTTGCTGGTTGAAGACGATCTAGACGATCGCTTGTTTTTTGTGCAAGCTTTAGAACAGGTGGGACTTTTTTATGATTATGTTATGGCAGCTTCGTTCACGGAAGCGATCGCTATTCTCTCTCAGCAGGAATTGGCGATCGCCATAGTCAAATCCCAACTAAGGGATGGCGAGGCAAGCCAATTATTACCGAGCCTGCAAAACATTAATTGTCCATACATTATTACCCTAGCTAACGGGGAAGAAGAAACCGCCACCAAGTTAATCGCACAAGGAGCTACGAATTATCTGATTAGAGATCGCGATCGCTACTATCTCAAAATGCTTCCCGCGATCATCAAGGCGACCATTAGCTCCCATCAAACCATCGTAAAATTACAGGAGCAGAACCAAGCATTAAATATCGAGCTACAGGAACGAATCACCGCAGAGAAAAATCTGCGCGATCGCGAAGATCGCTATCAACAAATTCTCGACTCGATTCCCGATCTAATTTTGGTCAAGGAATCTGACTCGCGGGTAGTTTGGGGGAACAAGACCTTTCGAGACTTTTATGGAATTTCCTTAGAACACTTACAAGGGAAGATGGATGCACCCTTTAATCATCCCGACTTTACCAGTCAATATATTCGCGATGATAACTTTGTATTTAGCACTGGGCAAACATTGCATATTCCCGAAGAATCGGCAACTCGCCGAGATGGTTCAGTCAGACTCATGAGCACGATTAAAACGCCAATATTTGATGAAGATGGCGAAGTTAGGAAAATAGTCGTTATCAGTCATGATATTACAGCCCGTAAAGAAGCCACTAATTCCTTAAAAGAAAGTGAAAGACGATTTAAAACCCTAGCGGCGGTAGTACCCGTGGGGATCTTTAGAACGGATAAGAATGGGAATTGTATATATGTTAATGAGCAATGGAGCGAGATTGCGGGATTGAGTTTAGAAGAAGCGCTTGGGGAAGGTTGGGCAACCGCTTTACACCCAGATGATCGCGATAAAATCAATAACGAATGGTATCTCTCAGCCCAACAAAACCGTCCCTTTAAGTTGGAATATCGATTTTTAAGGAAAGATGGCAGCACCTCATGGGTACTCGGACAATCGCTGGCAGAAGTTGATCTCAGTGGCAAAATTTTTGGATATGTAGGCTCGATTACCGATATTAGCGATCGCCGTAAAGCCGAATTAACCCTTCAGAAGTTAGTAGAGGGGACTGCCGCTCTCACTGGGCTTGAATTTTTTCCTGCGGTAGTGAGCCATATTGCTGAAGCTTTAGCCGTGCCCTTCGTGAGTGTTACCGAGTTAATTGGCGATCATCTCCATACCTTAAGTTTCTGGGCTAAGGGAAGTTTGCAACCATCCATTGCCTACCCCGTGCAGGATACTCCCTGCGAATATGTTCTGAGGGATGGAGAATTTTACTGTGAGAATCAATTACAAACTTATTTTTTCAATGATCCCTATTTAGAAGAGATGCAAGCCGATAGCTATTTGGGCATTGCGTTAAAAGACAACTTCGGCAATGCGATCGGCAATCTTTGTATCATTGACACCAAACCCCTCGATAAGTCTAAATACCATGAATCGATCGCCATTTTAAGAATTTTTGGGGCGCGGGTTGCGGCGGAATTGGAACGCAAAGCGGCGACCGAAGCACTATATCGGCTCAATCAGGATTTGGAAATTCGTGTCGAGCATCGTACCAAAGCTTTGCAAGAGAGCGAAATCCGATTCCGTCGCATGTTTGACTCTAATGTAGTCGGCATGTTATTTGCCGACTTTGATGGCAATATCCTCGATGCTAACGATCGCTTTTTACAAATGATTGGCTACAGTCGGGAAGAATTTAATACAGGAAAAATATTTTGGCATAATCTCACTCCCCCCGAACATGTCCCATCGGACTATGCCGCCATGGGCAAGTTGATGGAACATGGATTTATCCATCCTTGGGAGAAAGAATACTATCGCAAAGATGGTAGTCGCATTCCTGTATTAATTGGTGCGGCTTTTCTTCCTGGCACGGAAAATCAGACTATTTGTGTGGTTATCGATATTAGCGATCGCAAGCAATACGAAACTCAGCTCAAGCAAACTAACGCCGAACTAGCGATCGCCACCAGACTCAAAGATGAATTTCTCGCGAACATGAGTCACGAACTGCGCACCCCGCTCAACGCCATCCTCGGCATGACCGAATCTCTCCAAGACGAAGTATTTGGCAGTATCAATGAGCATCAAAAAAAATCCTTAAACCTCATCGAAAATAGTGGTCTTCATTTACTTAAATTAATTAATGACATCCTTGATCTGGCTAAAATTGAATCGGGGCAGGTCGAACTAGATCTGGCTTCTAGCAATATTGAAGTCCTCTGCCAATCAAGTCTTGCCTTTATCAAACAGCAATCCCACAAAAAACGCATCCAAATCGAAACAAAAATCTCTCCAGATTTACCCCATGTATCGATCGACGAACGACGTATTCTCCAAGTTTTAATCAATCTGCTGAGTAACGCCGTCAAGTTTACCCCCGAAGGAGGGCGGATCGTCCTAGAAGTTAGCGATCGCCAAAAGGCAAACCTCGCCCATTCCGACCAAACAGCAGAAGTTCCTTCCCTTCAGGAATATGTTCAAATCAAGGTAATCGATACGGGGATTGGGATTTCCCCTGAAAATATTGATAAATTGTTTCAGCCTTTTATTCAAATTGATAGCGCCCTCAATCGCCAATATGAAGGCACAGGATTGGGGCTATCCCTAGTCAAACGAATCGTAGAATTGCATGGCGGTCAGGTAAGCTTAGTTAGCGAAGTGGGTGTGGGCAGCAGCTTTACGATTACGCTTCCCTATGCTGACGGTCAACTTGTCTCTCCCGCTCCCGAAACTCAGCCCGAAGCGTTTACAGCCCCAGAAAACAATGGATCGGAATTAAAAAATCCCTTTAAAATCTTACTAGTGGATGACAATGAAGCGAATTTAATTACCATTGAGAGCTACTTATCCGCTAGAGGTTACGACATAATCTTGGCAAGCAATGGGGAAGAAGCGATCGCCCTCGCACAGTTACAGGCTCCCGATCTGATTTTGATGGATATCCAAATGCCAGGCACAAACGGGCTGGAAACCATTAAACAAATGCGTCAGATCCCCAGTCTTGCCAATCAAACAATTATTGCCTTAACCGCCTTAACCATGCAAGGCGATCGGGAGAAATGTATCGCCGCAGGAGCGAATGAGTACCTAGCTAAACCAGTTAAGCTAAGGCAATTAGTGCTTACTATCCAGCAATTACATATAAAACCTCAAAACCTGTAGCGCACGCTGCGCGTGCGCTACAGGTTTTGATTTTGGGTTTTAATTATGCCCAACTACTTACTAGCTACTTATAATAAAAACATCTCCATCATTCCCAATTCAAACAGATGAATCTACCGCCTGGAAAGTTTGGACTACCAATTATCGGACAAACCTTACAGTTCCTCTTTGACCGTAAATTTGTTGACAAGCAATATGCCAAGTATGGTGCTATATCCAAAACCAGTATTCTGGGTAGACCAACCGTATATATGATCGGCTCCGAAGCTGCCGAATTTCTGCTATCCAGTCACATGGAATGCTTCTCATGGAAGGAAGGATGGCCCGATAATTTTAAGATACTTTTGGGAGAATCACTTTTTTTGCAGGATGGAGAAGAACATCGCCGCAACCGAAGACTCATGATGCCAGCATTTCACGGACAAGCCTTAAATGGTTACTTTGCCACGATGACCGAGATCTCGCAGCGGTATCTGCATAAATGGGAAACCAAGGGGGAATTTAATTGGTTTGATGAATTCAAACAGCTTACCTTTGAGATTGCCAGTCAACTTTTAATTGGCGCAAAGGCAGAAGATGACGTAGAAAGATTGAGTAAGTTATTCTCCACCCTAACGAATGGTTTCTTCGCGATCGCGCCTTTCCCTTTACCATTTACTGCCCTAGGGAAAGCGATCGCCGCTCGCGATCGCCTCTTACAACATATCACTCAGGTCGTACACCAACGCCAGCTCAATCCAACCAATGATGTGTTGAGTATGTTAGCCCAAGCCCAAGATGAAGATGGCGGACGTTTCAGTTTAGAAGAATTGAAGGCTCAGGCGATGTTAATGCTATTTGCAGGGCATGAAACCACCACTTCGATGTTGACTTGGTTTTGTCTGGAATTAGGTCGTCATCCTGAAGTTTTAGAACTGGCGCGACAGGAGCAAAGGGAATTAGCCCATTTGGGACAACTAAATCTCGACCAGCTAGGCAAAATGCCCTATCTCGACCAAATTTTTCAAGAAATCGAGCGCCTGCGCCCACCAGTGGCAGGGGGCTTTCGAGGCGTAGTCAAACCCTTTGAGTTTCAAGGCTATCACGTACCCAAAGGTTGGCTTGCTATCTATTCGATTATGGTTACCCATAAACAGGCAAATATCTATCCCAATCCCGCCCAATTCGATCCCGATCGCTTTAGCCCCGAGCGCCAAGAACACAAACAAAAACCCTTTAGTCTAATTGGTTTTGGTGGCGGAGCAAGGATTTGCGTTGGTCTTGCCTTTGCCAAACTAGAGATGAAAATTATCGCGGCAAATCTATTACGCAATTATCAATGGGAGATTTTACCTTCTCAAAATCTCGAACCCTTTGCCATTCCCACTCTTCGTCCTAAAGATGGGCTTAAGGTCAAGTTCTATCCTTTGACTAAACAAGCTTAAAAAGAAAGGCGGCGCGAAGCGCCGCCTTTCTTTTTAAGCTGCCTTAAGACATTTCAGGCTCATCGTTAGAAGATTCTGACTCTGGAATATCGGTATTTTGTGAAATAGAAGTATCCACGGTATTTACGACATCTACAGTGCTTTGAGTTTCCACTTCATCATGCTCCTCTTCTAAAGCTGGCGGGACTAGAGTTGCCCCCACGATCGCATCCGATGCATCCAGTCTTTGCAGGCGGACACCTCGTGCCGTGCGAGATTGGCAAGCGATCGCATCGGTAGATTGGCGCATGACAATCCCGCGACTCGTCACGATCATCAGTTCATTTTGTTCGTCAACCAAGCAAAGGGAAGCCAGTTGATCCTGACCAGATTTGAATTTGGTGACCCGTAGCCCTTTACCAGCCCGCTTCTGAATGCGGAATTGACTGACGGGAACGCGCTTACCATAGCCGCCCCGCGTGACAACTAGTACCCAAGGACCTTGAGCCTTATCGTTGCCAGTCTCGGCTTCTAGATTCTCATCTTCGGATACCGTTGCGGTGAGATCGATTTCTTCTTCGGATTCATCCGCCTCAATTTCCGCTAAACCTGCGGGGAGAATGTCCATACTCACGATGAGGTCGTCACCCGTTAGCCGCATCGATCGCACGCCACGAGTATCGCGCCCCATCGGACGCAACTGCTCATGGTCGGTACGGAAGCGGATCGACATGCCTTGCCGCGAACCGACAATAATCGTGTTATCGGCTTTAGCTCTTCTGACCCAACGCAGGAGATCGCCTTCTTCAAGGGCGATCGCAATGAGTCCATTGGAACGAATATTGGCAAATGCAGGCAGCTTGGTCTTTTTGATATAACCACCCGCTGTCAGCATGACGAGATATTCATCTTCATTGAAATCGCTGATGGGCAATACCGTGGTAATTTTCTCATCGGCAGCGATCGGCAGTAGTTGGACGACAGCCGTACCACGAGCAGCCCGTCCCGATTCTGGCACTTCATAAGCCTTGACCCCATAGACTTTACCGCGATCGGTAAAGAATAGCACCTTGTCGTGACTGCGACAGGCAAAGAAATGGGCGATCGCATCGTCATCCTTGACGTTCGCACTTGCCTTGCCGCGCGTAGCACGATGCTGGGCCGTAAAGGTATCGACGGGCATCCTTTTCACATAGCCTTGCTCCGTCACCATCACAATCGTTTCGCGATTGGCAATCAAATCGGCAGTATCGATATCGCCTTCATTGGGAAGAATGCGTGAGCGTCGTGGAGTGGTAAATTCGGCTTTGATGGCTTCTAATTCTTCACGGGTAATCGTCAGAATGCGATCGCGATTTTGCAGAATATGTTGTAGATCCGCAATCTTCTCGACTAACTGATTATGCTCGTCATTAATTTTATCGGCATCCTGAGCTGTGAGGCGACGCAACTGCATTTGTAAAATCGCATCGGCTTGGGCTTCTGTTAATCCATAGGTCTCGATCAAGCCCGCCTTTGCCGTACTACTATCCTCAGCAGCCCGAATCAGTGCAATGACCGCATCCAAGTGATTGAGCGCGATCAGCAAACCTTGCAATAGATGATCGCGTTCTTCAGCCTTACGGAGTTCGTACTGCGTGCGGCGGGTAATCACTTCATAGCGGAAGTCTAAAAATACTTGCAGCGCATGACGTAGCGTCAAGGTGATCGGTTCCCCATCGACGAGGGCAAGCATATTGCAGCTAAAGTTCGATTGGAGGGGGGTAGATTTATAAAGATTATTCAGAACTACGCGAGGATAGGCATCGCGCTTGAGTTCGATGACCAACCGCATACCATCGCGATCGCTTTCATCCCGAATATCAGAAATGCCATCAATTTTCTTCTCATTGACCATTTCCGCGATGCGTTCGATCAGCGCTGCTTTATTCGTTTGGTAAGGCATTTCCGTAATGATAATCGCCTCGCGATCCTGCCTTCCCGCAACTGAAATCGTTTCAAAATCCGCCACAGCACGCATTGTTACGGAACCTCGTCCTGTGGTGTAGGTTTCGCGTGCGCCATCGGTTCCCAAAATCAAGGCTCCCGTCGGGAAGTCAGGGCCAGGAATGTAATGCATTAATTCCAAATCCGTTAGGGATGGATTGGCAATCAGCGCCACTAAGCCATCCACCAGTTCACCCAGATTGTGGGGGGGAATGTTAGTCGCCATCCCTACGGCAATACCTGAGGAGCCATTAAGTAATAGCTGCGGAATTCTGGCGGGTAATACCAAAGGCTCCTGTTGCGAGCCGTCGTAGTTATCGCCAAAGTTGACCGTCTCCCGCTCGATATCCTGAATCAACCCGACTTGAGAAATACGGGTCAGCCGACATTCGGTATATCGCATCGCGGCGGCGGGGTCGTTATCGACGGAGCCAAAGTTACCGTGACCATCGACCAAGCGATCGCGCATCGAAAAGTCCTGCGCCATCCTTACCAATGCTTCGTATACGGCGGTGTCACCGTGGGGGTGATATTTACCAATTACGTCACCGACCACACGGGCGCATTTCCGAAAGGGGCGATCGGCAGTCATACCCAACTCGTGCATAGCGTAGAGAATGCGACGATGTACGGGTTTGAGTCCATCACGGGCATCGGGCAGGGCGCGACCGACGATCACGCTCATGGCATATTCCAAGTACGATCGCGACATTTCGCCGCGCAGGTCTGTGGGAATAATCCGATCTTCTAAGGTATCAGTCATACGGCTACTAAATTTCTCCTTGCATGGCTTGGCAGTGCTTGCCCCGTGTGATTATAGGCAATTCTTACTAAGTGTCTTTCTATTATAAGGCTTTGCGGGTTTGCTTTGCGCCTATAATTACGCCTGAGAAGGCGGCTTAGCGCTTAAGAATAAAGCAAATGATTTGGGTCTAGCCAGCACTGAACAGTTAAAATGCGATCGTCGCATTTGCGCTTTTTGTCGTTATGAAATAAACGTTTCAACAAGTATTCCCTATTAGCCAACCTAATAATCGCCATACCAAAAATAGATAAATGTGCCATTCTATGAGCAGATTTAATCTAAGCTTTAAAGTTAACATTTTACGGGATAGACTATACTGAAGATTATACGGTTGATAGCTTGATGAGCATTGGAGAGTTTGAGATGCTTGCCGATAAAATTGTGCGGGTTTCACCTGAAGCATTTCGGAATAGGTTAAAGAGTTATCCTGATTGGGAAAAGTCTTCTCATTCTAGTTTAGCTGTGAAGTTTTTAGAGAAAAGACGACAAAGACTTGCTCAAATGTCTGAAGTGGACATCCAAGATGCAGAGCTTGCTTTTGAACGGTTTAAGGTAAGTATTAATAGCGATCGCCCAGATAATGCAAAGCTTTATTTATGATCGTCTTTTTCTATTATGGCAATAGTTCTAAGTAGTCGATACCTTCAGGTCTAATGATATTAAAATGTCGGCGATCTAGAGTCAAAATTCTATGGATATTATGGCTTTCAGCAAGGGCTACCAAACTAGCATCAACAAAGCCGATGGGAATATCAGAGTAACGAGCCATGATCTCTGTGGTGCGACGGATTTCTTCAATCTCTATCGGTAAATAGATAAACTCACCCTCTGTCATTGCTTCTAGAAAAGATCTGACAACTGCTTCACCGAGATATTTTGTAACTAAGTAGTCTACTTCGGGTAGGACTGTGACAGGAATCAGCAGATCAAATGATTGAGCGACTTCAACAACTGCGGTATGGTGTTTGTCGTCTTCGTCAAGTAGGGCAATGATTGCGCCAGTATCAGCAATAACTCTAATCATTCTTTCCAGAGTAGTTCGTCTACACGCTCAGAGAGATCAGAGATACCGCTTTTGCCCATACCAACACATTTAGGCAACTTCTTTTTCTTATTCACAACATAAAGTTGGATTGCTTCTTGAATGATTTCCGAAGGTGTTTTTCCTCCTTGTGTTGAGAGTTGATCAAGGATTTGCTCGGTTTCTTGGGGAAGGTATATGATTGTTGGTTTCATAAAATTAAGTGGGGGTATTGCAAAGGTATTATTTTTATCTCAAGTCGTTGAATTTATGCAATTCCAAACTAGTTATGCATAAATTTTTTTAATGCGGCAGAATTTTCTATTTGAGTGCGAAATATTTCAAGCATTGTTATAACTTCTTCATGTAACTCTATATATGCTTCCCTATCAGGCATCTCACTATAATCGTTGCCATGAGCAATTTCATTCCTTGATTTTAATAGCTTGACATCAATCAATACGATTTTAGTAGAGAACGGTAAAAAATCTAGACCAAGAATCTCAGTTATTTCTTTTAAGATTTCCGAAGATAGATTTGATGCAGTTGATATTGCATCTTTAGGCTCAGGCAGGGAACATCTTTGATCTAATTGCGAAAGAAAAAAATTGCAGACAGGTATAAATGATGATGGTTTATTTGTCTCTTTTGCTTCTCTAAGTTGTGCTTTCATAGCTAAAGCCAAAAAATTCTTAGAAAGCTGATTATATTTTAGCTTTTTTGCTATAACGTATTCCAAATAAGAGCTTGCCGCTAATTTTACAAATCCTTCCCAATGAGAATAAAGAATACATACTCCGCCCTTAAGTAATACATTATGCTTTTGGGGCGAGAGGCTTTTCTGCTCTATCAAAGATTTAATTTCAGAAAGCTCTCTCTTTCGCCAAACAAGATCTTTAGCGAGTTTATCACTTAATTCTTCAAGAGTTCGGATCTTCATAAAGGAGAAAACTTCTGTCTGCCAAGGGGGATAAGAAAGGGTAATCGTCTAGACGCATTCACACCCGCTCCTGACCACTGTTGATAAATCGGATCCGACCAGATGCTTTTTATCTGATCAGAAACTTGATTGGCAGGAAGTGGATTTTGATAGTTATATCCAATTCCTAGAGCGATCACCTCATATGCAGATAATATGAAGCCTCCAAGGAACCTATCGCCATCAGTTTTATAACGCTTAAAACTGTTATCTTTCGTGGTTTGATCAAGAATATTGAATGTCGAGTTAAATGCTTCCTTTATACGCTCAATATTTAAATCTTCTTTGAGAGCCATTTCACGCATTCTATCAGTTAAAAAGACACTAACGTCTCCACCTAATTTCTGAAGGCTCTCATCGTCTTTATCAAATAGCAGAATAAATCGTAACACCAATTCCATATCATACTGTTCTTCATAGAGTCTATCACTTAAAGCAATACAGCTTTTGAACGATTCACTATCTGCAAGTTGTCTAACCAAATCGAATAAATCTTTATTCAACATCAAAAGAATGCAATTCCTCACCTCTTGTGGTGTCGCAATAGAGCCTCCAGTATTCAATCTCTGAAATAGCTCGTATTTGATCATTTCATCGCTTTCTTTTTGAATAATATGCACTGCAATTTTTGAGCGTTTAATGAGTAACCTCTGTACTTGAGTTAGGGAATTATCTGCATCTTCTGGATCATCCCATTTTTTCCCTTTTAAAGAAGGTAAATACGTTGTTTCTTGTAATGCTACTAATGAGCTATTCTCAGTTTGATTATGAGATCTAAAGATACCAATAAATTCATATATTGTTGATAATCTTTGTAGACCATCAATAACATCCCAAATACCATCATCTCTTTGACTAACAAAAATAGGTGGGATTGGTATACCTAAAAGAATTGATTCAATAAAAGTCGATTTCTGATGCTCTGACCAGCGAAAAAATCTTTGAAAATCGGGATGAATATCAATTTCGTTTTTCTCATAAAGGCTTATCCACTCACCAATAGACATTGAGTAGCCATCTGTCCGAATTTCCTGTCTTGTTTTATCAATTTCTTCTTGGAGAGACATTTTTAGTAGACCTTAAATACTCATGCATCTTAAATATTCTAATGATAACTGTATAACTATGCTTAAGTGATGGCAATACCTAGACATTAACAATGGTAAAACTGCTAAATAACTATGCTCATATGGGTGAGTAGGTGAAGCCAGTTAAAAAGGACAACTGAGATCCTTATATTTAGTAAACGCGATGTGCAACTATTTTTGAGCTATTGCTCTCAGGTTGTTTGGGCTACCGAAAATTCAAACTACTCATTAGTGCAGTACGAGAAATCAATGCTTTCAGGCTTTTAGTTGCACATCGCATTTTAGTAAATGAATTTTTTGAGCGAAGTCAAGTTTTACCTGATTACCCGCATGAGCGGTCTATAGTTATAAGCCATGAAACAACCCAAACAACTAACCTGCATCATTGAATGTGAAGGCGAAGGCTATGTATCCCTTTCCCCACATAGATATTGCCAGTCAAGGTGACTCCGTAGAAGAAGATAGAAAGAAACTGATTGAAGCAATCGAATTGTTTTTTGAAATGGCAAGTCTCCAAGAAATTCTAGCAAGTTGGCACACTTCAATCGATCATTAGAAAATCGGGACTACCCAGATCTTTATTTGAAGTGTGGTAAATAAGCGATCGCTCAATCCCTGTTACCGTCGTCAATCAAACTGCTAAATTGAAACAAATGGCTAAGATTACGATTCAGAATGTTGATTTTAGCTGACTAGTTTTAACTCTTTTAAGTTTATTTATTCGTTGTTAGTCAGCCAAATTATTCTCAATAATGTGGAGTATTTGTTTGTGTATGTAATTATTTTGCCCCGCTTATCTTTTAACCATTTCTGTGGGTCGGATGGCAAATAGCTTACGGGATAAATTCTGCGACTCGACCAATCGCCAAAGTAAGAGATGCTTAGCGAATTACTAGTACTTTTGTAACTGTAAATATAGGATTGAGGATTGCCTAGATCGGACTTGAAATCTACAACGATTTTACAATCATGGATTGATTTTTCATAGCAATTATTATTGGTATCACTAACATTCCTAATATTTCTAACATTTTGAATAGTTCCATCTTCGATGCTAGTAATTTCATAGGGTTGTAATAATGGATTCTCTTCATAGGCTTGAGCCTTGGGATTCGCCAACCATGAATAAGGTACGCGCGGATCATGATGGGTTTGCGATCGCTCGGCAGCAAAGTTAAAGGATAACCATCGCCTTAGTACTGGATGATCGGTGGGAATTAATTCTCCATTTCGATATCGCCATTGCTATCCAATGATTCCCGTGGTTTCTCCATTCTCCGCCCATTGAGTCGTCCAAACTTCAAAGCGATCGCCATCAGGAACAAAAGTTCCTAACTTGCCATATTCCTGAGTTTCAAATTGCATCGGCTTTGGTAAGGGGTAAGCGGGATCGGAAAAAATATAAATAGTCCAATAGGCAACTCCCAAACCGTTACTAGTTCCGTTGTGCTCTGCAACAATTAATTCCTGTCTTCCATCTCCATCCAAATCAACCTCAAATGCATCAAATTTCAAAGAAAATTTTGCTTTCCAATTTCCTATTTCTTTATTGTCTCGTTCGAGAATGAATTTATTTTCGCGCCAGTCTAAACTATGGCATTTCCTCAACTTAAATTTTTGGCTAGGCATTACTGCTTTCGCTTCAGAGCATTTTTCTACAGCATCTATTTTTGGTGATGGGGAAATAGCTGCTGATGGGGTTGCTACAATTTGCTGATTTGGGACATTCGTAGTTCTGATATTTGAAGTTTTGATACTGTCAGTTAGTTGAGAATGAGATGCCGAAATGCATCCACTTAAAGCGATCGCGAAACTCGATAAACCTAACAAGCTCAATCTAAACTTTATCTTTCTACGCTTCACAATCCAAATCCACCTCAACCCGAAATACTCAATAAATCTAAGGCAAAGATGACAGCGCTCGATGCGGCATTTCTCTACCGATTCAAGAATTTGTGATGCTAAAAGGACGGGCGGCGCAAAGCGCCACCCATACTTACCTATTTAGAAAACCTGCTCAATTTCGCTGATTTCAGGAATTTCTTCCTTTAACTTCCGCTCAATACCCATTCTGAGAGTCATTGCCGAACTAGGGCAAGAGCCACAAGCACCTTGTAAGCGCAATTTCACGATAGGACCTTCAATATCTACTAGTTCCACATTGCCACCATCGGACATTAGATAAGGGCGCAACTCATCTAAAACATTTTCCACATTCTCTCTCGTTAGAGTCTGACTCATATTTTTTCCTATTTTTTTAATATTGATTTCAAGCTTAATAAGCACATCAGCATATTTAAAGAATAAAAACAGACCCTGTGCCGCCCGCTGTGCGAGTGGCCCAGCGTTTTAGGCTTTTAGTCTATTTATACTCAGCTACTTAATTATGCTAGCAGAATTATTGAGGGCGATCACTAAGCTCCAGCCCTCAATGAATGGAATTTTGGATTAAGTATCCACAACGATGCTCACCGTTAACCATCCAGTGAGTTCGTTCCACAGGGCAACCTAGAACGGTCGCAAACATTTCCAGCTCATGCCCACACACATTCGGAAATGACTCGGCAACATGGGCGATCGCACAGTTATACTCCGTAAAAATAAAGTTCTGATTTTCCAGATCATTTCCCTCAATAGGAAACCATTCCGTCACATAACCTTCTGATCGCCGAATTTCCGCTAATTTCTCCAATCTTTGCCTGAGGGAACCACCTCCCAATTGCGACTTATAATGCTGAGCTTTGCGTTGCCACTGTTTGTGTAACACCTCCGATACCTGCTCCTTGCCAAGGGTATCGATGAGTGTATCTAAGAAATTTACGGCAAATTGGTTGTAACTATCGGGAAAGCGATCGCGTCCTGCGGCAGTCAAGGCATAAATAAACTGAGGACGACCCATACCCAACTGCTCGGCGGTGTGATAGATCGCCCCCTCAGTTTCTAAATCTTTTAAATGCTTGCGAATAGCCTGCGGACTAATATCTAACTTCTCAGCAAGCTCTTGGGCGGTTGCCTCGCCACGCTTTAGTAAATGCTGCAAAATATCATGCTTGGTATCATGCTTGGGATCATGTTTAGCATCACCTTTACTGTCTGTTTTTAAGTCTAGCCCAACCATTTCAACAAGACCAAGGGGAGTTTGCATAAAATAAGCTCCTAATCATATTGTCGATTTGCCATGCTTTGCAATTCAGATCGCAATCGCAATATTTATAAAAAAATTGACTTTGACAACCTATGTGTTGTTAATGTAACCTACAATTAGTAAAGAAACAAGTAAGTTGTTTTAGTAGCATTATAGCTAAATAAATAGCTAAATAATAGCTAATAACTTTTTGCAATGTCACTTTGAGACATCGCAAACCTTATTCGATTCCTAATTCGAGCCTTAATTCGAGCCTTAAATTTATCAGGAGCCTCCACTGACATGACTGCAACGGTTCAAGCACTTGTCAACCAACCATACAAATACGGATTTGTTACGTCCATTGAGTCGGACACGATTCCTCGCGGGCTTAGCGAAGATGTCGTCCGCATGATTTCGGCTAAAAAAAATGAGCCAGAATATATGCTGGAATTTCGCCTCAAAGCGTATCGCCAATGGTTAAAGATGCAAGAACCGACTTGGGCGCATGTGGACTATCCTGCGATCGATTATCAAGATATCGTTTACTATTCCGCCCCCAAGCAGTCCAAGAAAAAGGCAAGCCTCGATGAAGTCGATCCCGAATTGCTCGATACCTTTGAGAAATTAGGTATTTCCCTATCTGAGCAAAAGCGTCTCGCCAATGTTGCCGTTGACGCGATTTTTGACAGCGTTTCCGTCGCGACTACCTTTAAAAAAGATTTAGCCAAAGTCGGCGTAATTTTCTGCTCGATCTCGGAGGCGATGCATGAATACCCCGAACTCATCAAAAAATATCTAGGAAGCGTTGTGCCGATCGCTGATAACTATTTTTCGGCGCTAAACGCCGCCGTATTTAGCGATGGTTCCTTTGTCTATATCCCCAAAGGTGTGAAATGTCCCATGGACTTGTCCACCTATTTCCGCATTAATAATGGCGATTCTGGACAGTTTGAGCGTACCTTGATTGTTGCCGAAGAAGGTAGCTATGTGAGCTATCTCGAAGGCTGTACTGCACCGATGTTTGATACGAATCAATTGCACGCCGCAGTTGTGGAAATAGTTGCCCTCGATGATGCGGAAGTCAAATATTCCACCGTGCAGAACTGGTACGCTGGCGATAAAAACGGCAAAGGCGGTATTTATAATTTCGTAACCAAGCGCGGCTTATGCCAAGGCAAGAACTCTAAAATTTCTTGGACACAAGTAGAAACTGGCTCGGCAATTACTTGGAAATATCCCAGTTGTGTCTTAGTCGGTGAAAATTCTGTGGGTGAGTTTTACTCTGTAGCGCTGACTAACAACAAGCAACAAGCGGATACTGGCTCAAAAATGGTACATATCGGCAAAAATACCCGCAGTAAAATCGTTTCTAAAGGTATTTCCGCAGGTGGCTCCCAAAATAGCTATCGCGGCTTAGTGAAGATTTCACCAAAAGCTGAAGGAGCGAGAAATTATTCTCAATGCGACTCAATGCTAATCGGCGATTGCTCCCAAGCGAATACTTTCCCCTATATCCAAGTCCAAAACAATACCGCCAGAGTCGAGCATGAAGCCTCCACTTCTAAAATTGGTGAAGAACAACTCTTCTATTTCCAACAACGTGGTATCGCTGTAGAAGATGCAGTGTCGATGATCATTAGCGGCTTCTGTAAGGAAGTATTTAACGCTTTGCCGATGGAGTTTGCAGTTGAGGCAGATAAGCTTTTGGCTCTGAAGTTAGAGAATAGTGTTGGATAGTTATTAGCTGTTAGCTTTTAGCGATTAGCTATTAGCTTTTAGTATTTAGCTTTAGTGGATTTGGTGATTAGCGGTTGGCTTTTAGTCTTCAGTTCTGATAAATATTTAGTCATACAGTAAATTAAAGCTAACCGCTAAAAGCTAAAGGCTAAAAGCTAATAAAAAACAATATGGAAGAACTCATAGAACTACGATCGCTAATTCAGAGAGGAGATACCCAATCTGCTCTGATGCTGATTGATGAGCTAGAAGAGATGAGCAAAGACGATAAGATCAACAAAATCCAAATTTATGCTGTAATTCTTTTGATACATCTAATCAAGCAGTCTGCCGAAAAGCGTTCTACAAGTTCTTGGGATGTGTCAATCCGTAATGCTATTTTCTCAATTCAACGTACTAACAAACGGCGTAAGGCTGGTGGTAATTATTTAAGCGATCGCGAAATTCAAGAAATCCTCGAAGTTGCCTATGATCGCGCTTTAGACAATGCCAAACTAGAGGCTTTTGGTGGTGCTTATGATGCGATCGCCCTTGGTAAAATGGTGAATCAATCGGAAATATTGAAGCGTGCCATGCAATTATTAACCACGGTTTGAAACTAAGGAGGTGTGGAAATGCTAGCAAATCCCAAAACAAATCCGAAAACAGACTGGAAGATGATGGCAATTAACTCTCATTTCCAAACTGCTGAGGCTGCTCAAACTTTGCTCCAACAAGGACAAACGGAAGAAGCAAAAGCCGCACTGAATGCACTAGTTGAGGCAATGTCAAGATCAGAACGTCAAGCTCTTAAAAGTCAATTAATTCGCTTAATGATGCACATTATTAAGTGGAAAACCCAGCCAAATAAGCGGAGTTGGAGTTGGATTGTTTCGATTCTTGATGCGCGTGATGCGATCGAGGAAAGCCAAGAAGAGATGCCTAGTCTCAATCGAGAGTTTATCGAATCGCTTTGGGATCAGGCTTTTATCAAAGCAAAGCGCAAAGCCAAAGCTGAGATGAATTGTAAATCTGATATTCTAGGTTTAACTTGGGCAGAGGTCTTTGAAGATGAATATGTAGGTAGTTAATATGGCTGTTAAATTTATTCTTAGTGATTATGTAGAGCAAGCTCTCAGACAAGCAACCTACGACAAGCTGGAGGATAACTCTTTTGTTGGACGTATTCCAAATTGTCACAGTGTAATTGCTTTTGGCGAAACTTTACGGGAATGCGAATATGAAGTGCAATCTGTATTTGAAGACTGGTTGTTTTTAGGTTTAAAGCTAGGTCATCATTTACCGATCATTAGTGGAATCGATCTAAATCAGGAGCTAAAAAGTGAGCCGATTAGCACCATGTAAGCGTAAAGGAATTCCGTTCCACAGCTAAAAATGATGATAAAAGAAATTGAAAATATTTTAGGTAGAGAAATCACGGTTGATGAGTGGAATGCATTGAATTAGTAACCCTTCATCTTTAAGTAATTGATGCATGATGTTACACTAACGGATTATCCAAATGCTTAAGTCTTTCTAGCTATTAGATTAGATCTGGTTTACACATCCATGCCAAAGCATTAAGCAACCAATTCACAGGAGGAACGACATATTCTTCTAAATCTATGGTTAAATTTTGTTCCTTCAATTGTAAAAATAGCCAGCGATTGCCACTAGTCACACAACCATAAATGACATCGATCGCATTTTCTCGACTCAAGTTAAACCTTTGTGCAGCGACCATTTCCGCAATACATTGACCTAAACCTGATTTCAAGTCATCCTTTTTCGCTTCCACGATCGCCACTACAGGGGCTTCTACAAACAACTGCTCGGTTGAACGACTAACCAAGAAATCACAAACCCCATTTAAACCAATACTTTCATCCACATTAAACTCTTCCCCTGAAAAAAAGCTAATTTGCCGATCAAGCTGTTTTCTTACTTCAAATAGAATGGGCGAAATAATTAATTCTGATCGCGCTTTTTCTGATCCCATAGCGATCGCTAGCGGAATACTTTCTTGTAAAAATTCAGTCAGGTTGGCGCTAGGAGCAATTACATCTAAATCAGGTAAAAATCTTACCCCTTCGATAAAATTGAGATTTAGTTCTTCCTTCGCTTTGCGTAACGTAAAAGCATTGTAAGACATGGTTTCTCACTCTTGTTCTGCCAATATCTATCTACTACATAAGTATACCGCTTTTGATTTTTTCTAAGGCAAAATCAAAAGCGCAAACCCTTACTCTGATTGTTTTTTGTTTTACAAATGAGTACACAGTCATGCAAAACGCTATACAATATTAAATAACTGTTAAGAGAAACATAGATGATTGTCGAAAATAGTGAAGTAATTTTATCAGTCAAGGATTTGACTGCGGAAGTGGATGGAGTCCAGATTCTTAAAGGACTAAATCTCGAAATTAAGGCTGGTGAAGTCCATGCGATTATGGGCCCCAACGGATCGGGCAAAAGCACCTTCTCTAAAGTATTAGCAGGACATCCTGCCTATACCGTCACGGGCGGCGAGATTTGGTATAAGGGTAAGAATCTTTTAGATTTAGAACCTGAAATTAGATCTAGAGAAGGCATATTTTTAGCTTTCCAATATCCACTGGAAATTCCAGGGGTAACGAATTCTGATTTCTTGCGCTTGTCCTATAACAATTTGCGCAAGCATAAGGGGTTAGAGGAGTTAGATATTATTGATTTTGATGACTTCATTCAAGAAAAGTTGGAAATTGTGGAAATGAATCCATCATTCTTGAGCCGTAGTGTTAATGAAGGATTTTCGGGTGGTGAGAAGAAGCGTAATGAAATCTTGCAGATGGCGATTCTCGATCCCACGTTAGCAATTCTGGATGAGACGGATTCAGGGCTAGATATTGATGCATTGCGAATTGTGGCTGGTGGTGTGAATAAACTCTCAACGCCTCATAATTCCTCTCTCGTCATTACCCACTATCAGCGCTTGCTCAATTACATTATTCCCGACTTCATTCATGTGATGGAAAATGGCAAGATCATTCTCACGGGTGGTAAGGACTTGGCGCTAGAACTAGAAGAGAAGGGCTATGACTGGCTCAAGGAAGAAGAGGCGGTGTTGGCATAATGGCTATTCAAGTTTCTGAACAATTGGAAGATCAAGCGGAATTTAAGGGTGCGTTAAGTACGCGCAGTAAACTGGCTGTAAATAGTGAACAATTTGTAGCTCAAGTTGTAGGTTTGCGCTCTGATACTGCAAGTCCTGATCAGGATACTAACGATTTTGTTAGCAATCTGCGTCAGTTGGCTAGCGATCGCCTAGCAACCCTATCTTTCCCCACCACTAAAGACGAAGAATGGAAATATACCGATGTTTCCGCTTTGGGGACTTTGACTTTTGCCAATCAACCTGCGATCGCTTCCCGCACAGCTAACCTTGAAGCGCTGATTGCCAATAATATTGCGCCAGAATCTTTAGGCAACTGTCTAGTATTTGTGAATGGAAAATATCGCAAGGACTTGTCCGATACTAGTGATGTAACTGAAGGCTTAGTTATTGGGACATTAGCTAGTCTTGGCGATCGCCTGTTGCCAAAATTGCGATCGCACCTCGCCCAGCATCCCGATGCGAATGATTATTTTGCAAGTCTCAATACGGCTTGCATGGAAGATGTGGCGATTATTCTCGCGCCTAAAAATTTGGTGGTCGAGAATCCTGTGCAATTACTCTTTATCTCTGCTCCCCAAGCAGGTGAGGCGACTTTAATCACCCAGCCTCGTTGTTTGGTGATTGCCGAAACCCATAGCCAATTGACCTTTGTACAAACCTTTGTTGGCGAAAATAATCACATTTATTTCACCAATGCGGTGACGGAAGTTTGGCTAGCGGAAGGCGCTCAGGTCAATCACACCAAGGTGCAACAGCAGGGGAACGAAGCGATTCATATTAATACTATAGCGATCGCCCAAGCTAAAAATAGTGTCTATAAGAATCAAGCGATTAGCTTTGGGGCAAAGATTTCTCGTCAAAATTTGATTGTGCATCAAATGGCGGAACAAACGGAAACTTCGCTCACAGGTTTAGCCTTTATTGACGATGACCAATTAGCCGATACCCATTCTTGCATTGCCCACAACTATCCCCACGGCTCTAGCAAGCAATTGCATAAATGCATTGCCGATGGTCACTCCCATGCGATCTTTAATGGCAAAATCCAAGTCGCGAAGTTAGCCCAACAGACTGATTCGGCACAGCTAAGCCGCAATTTGTTGCTATCGGGCAAGGCGCGAGTGGATACTAAACCTCAATTAGAAATTTTTGCGGATAATGTTAAATGCGCTCACGGGGCAACGGTTAGCCAATTGGATGCCGAAGAAATCTTCTATCTCCAAAGTCGGGCGATCGATGCCGAGAGTGCGGCGAATTTACTTACCTATGCCTTTGCGACGGAAGCGATTACTCAGATTCCGATTTTGTCGGTGCAGCGATCGCTAAGTAGCTTTGTACTTGCAAAGACCAAGGATAGTTAAGTAACTCAATCGCTATAGGTAACGGATATGCTATCGCCTTGCAGTAACCAAGAAGAGAAGGTTAACTGAGCATAGTCGAAGCTATAGCTACAGTCACTTGAATTAAAACCCAAGAATTAATTGGCGGCGCTTCGCGCCGCCAATTAATTCTTGGGTTTTATGTCCTAGTACAATTGGCGACAGCTATATAGCAGCCATACAGTACAGTTGTTGATTTTTAGATTTAATTGTCTCTATGGCAATGATTGATTGAGTTAGTACAAATCAAATCAAAAAAGACGAGTGGTCGTGGGAAGCGCTGCTACTCGTCTTTTTGAGTTTATGGCTAAAGCAAAACTTACATTGCTATGGCTAAATAATATTAGTTAAGAATCATCATCTAAAAACAAAAATGAGAGCCTGTAATGACCATTAGACAATCAGCATAGGTTTTTCAGCGTTAACTTTATCAAACCAACTTATCTAACAATTCTTTGTTTTATTTCATTACTTTTACGTATTCACACAAGAACCAGAAAAATAACTAGCAAATTTTTTAGAAAGTTATCCATTCGCAGATTGCCTCGTAATTCCCCATAATTCTTTTTCGCAAAGGTTTGTTTTATCATATCTATAAAAAATGCTAGGATGCTGACCATTAAGAATGTATCGGGATGAGAAAATTAATGCGTTGGTCAATTGTGCTTATGCTCAGTGCTACATTAGCAGGAGCTAGCGCCCCACTAATCTCAGCAACTTCTGAGGATAATCTCAGTCTGAATTCCAGCCTTGCTAGTAACACCAATTCCTTCGACCCTTTGATCTACTCTCCGATCGATCTCAGGATTGCTAAACTCGAAACTCAAGCCAAAACGCCAAGCTCCAGTAATGATGCTGAGTCCATGCGAGCCCGTTTGGTACTTGCTGATATCTATCTCAATAATCGCAAAGCGCGTGAAGCGATCGCCACTCTTGATCGACTAGAAGAAAATTATCCCGTCCTCGCCGATTACATTCTACTGAAACGCGCACAGGCCCAAACCCAACTCCGCGATCTGCAAGCAGCCAAAACTACTTGGGAAAGTCTCTTAGCCAAGTTCCCCAATAGTCCTGCTACGGCTGAAGCTCTGTTTGCGCTGGGGCAAAACCAACAGCTTTTACAAAAATTTCCTGCCCATGCGCGATCGCAAGAAGTTGTGCTGCGTCTATTAGCGCAGGATCCCAATCGAGTCGATCTCATGGCGCACTTAGCCACCTACTTTAGCGATTACAAAGAAATCGTACCCATCCTCAATCGTCTGGTAGCGAGTTCTCCTGCGCTTACCACTGATCAGTGGTGGGCAGTTGCTGATGCTTACTATTACAATTTTGAATTTGGTCGAGCCGCTAATGCCTACAGTCGGGCTACGCCTAACCCCATCACAGCCTATAACTACGCCCGTAGCCTCCATCGGGGCAAACAATTTGATGCGGCGATCGCGGCCTATAATCGTGTCGTGCAGCAGTTTCCACAGAGCCCCCAAGCACCGCGAGCCCTAATTCGGATTACGCAGATAGATTCGCCAGAAGAAGCCCTTGCCGCCACCGATCGCATTATTGCCAGCTATCCCGATACCGCAGGCGAAGCGTTAGCTCTCAAGGCTACCATTTTGCAGGATAAACTCGATAGCCCTAAAGCAGCTAGTGGCGCAAGGAATCTATTGTTAGAAAAATACGGTAATAGTGAGGCAGCCGCAGATCTACGTTGGCGGATTGCTAAAGGTCAAGCGCAGGGAGGACAAACCCCTAAGGCGATCGCCTCAGTTGAAGCATTAATTGCCAATTCCCCTGACAGTAAATCCGCCGCCGAGGCAAGTTTTTGGGCAGGGAAATGGGCAAACCAAACTGGGGATAAGGCGAAAGCCAAAAGGTTTTTTGAGTTTACAATTCGACAACACCCTGATTCCTATTACGCATGGCGTGCCGCGAGTTCCCTAGGTTGGCAAGTAGGAACTTTTACTACGGCTCGTTACACTACGCCAAAGATCGCCTTGCCCAGTGCCCGCCAGAGTTTACCCGTGGGCTCGGCAAAGCTGCAAGAACTGTATATTCTGGGTTTGGATCGCGATGCTAGATCTCAATGGCGATCGGAAATTGCGGGTAAGCGGAACCTCGAACCCAAGGAAATTTTTAACGATGGTGTATTGCGCGTAGCCAATCAAGACAATCTCATCGGTATTAAAACCCTCGAAAGTTTAGATTGGATTGATGTGCCGCAGTCGCAAAAGGCAGATATTGCCCAGCTTAAGCAGCATCCTGCCTATATGAAATCCCTTTACCCCTTCCATTATTGGGACTTGATTTCCAATTGGGCAAACGATCGCAAGCTTTCTCCAGCCCTTGTCATCGGGTTAGTGCGTCAAGAGTCACGCTTTGAAGCGCAAATTCGTTCTCGCTCAGGTGCGATCGGACTGATGCAAATTATGCCCGACACGGGATCATGGATCGCCAGTAAAAAGGGGATCAACAACTACAACCTCGATAATCCCGAAGATAATATCAGTTTTGGAACTTGGTACTTAGACTATACCCATAGTCGCTATGGCGATAATTCGATGCTTGCCGTAGCCAGTTATAATGCAGGACCTGGAGCAGTAGGACGATGGGTAGAGTCTAGGGGAATTGGCGATCCCGATGATTTTGTCAATAGCATTCCCTACGACGAAACCAGAGATTATGTATCGAAGGTTTTAGGTAACTATTGGAATTACCTGCGTTTATACTCGCCATCGGTGCAACAACAGATATCCGCCTTGCAGCAAGCAAATAATCTCAATGCTTCTAGCAAATTCTAAATCCTAAATCAATTATTCGGGGTTATAGCAAGTTAAGAAATGGCGTAGCCATTTCTTAACTTGCTATTATTTAGCCTTAATTAAGTAGCTACAGTCACTTGACTTAGGACAAATCAAACGCCAAGGATTGACTGGCGGCGCGAAGCTCCGCCAGTCAATCCTTGGCGTTTATGTCCTAGTACAATTGGCGACAGCTATAGCTATTTTTTAGGCTGTTCTGCAAGGGGGGCGATCGGCGCACCGTTGCGGAGTTGGAGAATTCCAGCAACGACGATCCTATCTTTAGAAGTTAGCCCTTCTAATACCTCTTGTTTGTTACCAGTAATTTTGCCGAGCTTAATGGCTTTTTGGTTAGCAACTAGTTGTGTTTGCCCATTTACCGAACTTTCTTCGGCAACAAAGATAAAATCTTGACCGCCAAGGCGAGAAATTGCGGAGGTAGGAACGACAACGCCAGAACGAGAATCCCAAATCAATCTCGCTCTAACAAACTGATTTGCCTTTAGCTGATTGTTTCCATTATTAAAGTTCGCTTTTACCAAAACTGATTGATTTTGAGAATTGATATTTGGCGAAATAAAAGCCACATTTCCTTTAACAAGGGATTTATCCTGAGCGTCTAACAACTCCACGGGCATTCCCATTCTCAATCGCGGTGCATTCTCAATGGGTACGGCAATCTGGACTTCTAATACTTGGTTTTGCGTGACTGTCGTTAGTTGGGTCGTACTATTTACATTATCGCCGACCTTAACAGGAATATCGCCCACGATACCTGCAAAAGGAGCAGTTATCGTATAGTAATCTAATTGAACTTCTTGTTGAACTGCGCCAGCGCGAGAGGCTTCGATCCTTGTTGCGGCACTGTTAATACTAGCTTTTTGAGCCTCGATCTGGGCATCGATTTTCCCTAGTTCGGCTCTAGCACTTCTTAAGTTATTAGAAACTTCATCCAGCTTTTGCCTTGCGAACGCTCCTTGTGTCACCAAATCAGAATAGCGCTTATACTCTTTTTGATTGAAATCAAGACTAGATAAGGTGGACTCTTTACTGGCAGTTAGTTGAGCAAGAGTGGCTTTAGCACTTTCAAAGTCAGACTGGGAAGTTGCTAAGGTTGCTACTGACTGCTGTACTGCGGCTTGTTGAGTCGCGGGATCGATCCGTAAAATAGGCGTTCCTGCCTCGACCCGATCACCTGCTTTAACATAAATCTCTTGCACATAGCCGTCCACTCTTGGTTGAAGGGTGACAGATTGGCGCGATTGTAAATTGGCGACGTAATCTGAGCTATCGGTGACGGTTCCTGTCTCCACCGCAGAAATTGGTACGGGAACTGCGCGCACTCCATTACCTTGGGGTGCGGCAGAGCAAGAAACCAGCAAAACACCAATTACAGCGCCTAATGACTTACTCAATGATTTATCCCTCAATGATTTATTTGGTATAGCGATTGGCGATCGCGGTCTTCGGTCTTGATGTTTAATCATGAATATTGGCAAATGATATCTGATGTATCGGCTTTCTTTGCCTATAGATAATAATCAACATTCATCATCACTAAATCACCCTTTAGGAGCTATTTCCCATTAAGTATAATCAAAGCACAAAGCGCTACCTATAATGCTTGAGTTAGTTAGTATAGCTGCTGTCAAATGTATCAGAACATAAAACCCAAAATAGTGTTGCTGCGCAGAGCGCGGCAACACTATTTTGGGTTTTCATTTTGTCCTAATTTAAGACTGTTGGCAGCTATACAAGTCAAAGCCCCAAAGATGAGTGGCGGTGCTTCGCACCGTCACTCATCTTTGGGGTTTCATGTTCTAAGCAAAACTTGCATTGTCATACTTAATATTTAGAATGATGGCAATTTACTGAGACAAACCAACAATTCAATGAATTATAGCTACAGTCACTTGAATTAGGACAAATCAAACCCCAAGAATTGGCTGGCGGTGCGAAGCGCCACCAGTCAATTCTTGGAGTTTATGTCCCAGTACATTTGGCGATAGCTATAAAAAATAAATCCCATAGATTTTTGAGATTCCCAAAATGGCGTTGCCATTTTGGGAATTGATATAATTAGATTCCTGCATGTCCCATGGCAATTCCTGCGACCAACATCCCGATTACCAGAAATGGTTGGGCGCTAGCTTGATATTTCACATCATTTTTAAGCGGATCGCGGAGGAAGTACATATCTTGGAAGGTAATTTGCGGAATCACCAATAGTACAATCAAACTCGCTAGTAACTGTTCGCCAACAGTAACCAAGTAAATGGCGATACCAATTTGGAAGACATCGATCGCTGTTGCTGATAGTAAAGCGGCTCTCTGGACTCCAAACATCACGGGCAAAGATTTTAATCCTAATTCGCGATCGCCTTCCACGCTCTTAAAGTCGTTAACTACGGCAATCCCTAAACCTGCGAAGCTGTAAATCAAGGTGACAATTACTACTGTCCAGTTGAGATGTCCGTAGAGGGCATGTCCTGCCCACCAAGGTAGGGCGATATAGCTGGCTCCTAGGGCATAGTTACCGAGCCAACCATTCTGCTTGAGCTTTAAAGGTGGCGCAGAATAGATATAGGCAACAAATGAGCCGCCTAGTGCTAATTTGGTCATGATAAAGTCGGCATGACCTGCGGTGATATCGAGAATCGCGGCAACGCCAATACCACCGAGCAACAAAATCCAGATCTGAGCAATGACTTGATTGAGAGGGATTGCTCCCGATGGAATCGGGCGATATGGTTCGTTAATTGCGTCAATTTCGCGATCGTAGTAATCATTAATCGTCTGGGTATAGCCCGTCAGAAGCGGCCCTGACATGAGCATACAAAGTAGCGATCTAAATACATTTTCTATCGACCATGTAAAATCACCAGAGGATGCAGCGCCACAGAGTACGCCCCACATTAGGGGTATCCATGTAATCGGTTTCATCAATTGCAAGCGGATCTTCCAGATCGAAGCTTCTTTAATGTCCGCACCTTTCATTCCGAGCATTTGGCGGGTACGGGCTTCGCGAGACTCGCTCGCTGGTACGTCAGGGGTTGGAGACGACATATTTACAAAAATTTATAGACTTGCGGTTGATTATAGCTTTTAGGCGATCGCTATAATTTGTATTTCAAGTACCAAATGGCTATTTGGCAATATTCACTATAGTAACCATTTGCATCTTTATCACTCAGATCATTGATAACTTTTTGTCGGATATTTGTCGTCCAAGTTGTATTTGGAAATTTTTTCCGAAGTTGATCAAGTACAACATCCAGAGCAGCTTTGCGATTCTTTTTTAGAAATTCGAGATTTAAGTTTAAAGTCTCATTCAAATCGCGATTGATCGATGTGTCAATAGAATAAATTTCACCATCAGGACGATATCTGATTAGGTTTTCACAGTTTTTATCGCCTTCTATGGGATTGATTGTAATTTCACTATCTCCTTTTCTTGTATCACAATGTTGCTTTTGAGGACGCGCTCCTTGTTTACCCATGCAAGCACCGAGCAAATTCCTATAGTCGAGTTGACGAGATATGTATTTGGTTTGAGGTTGCCAATGTTCTATCTTCATTTCATCTAATTTGATGCGACTCATACAATAGCAACAAATATATCCTTGTTCTTTTAGCAAAGATTCTCTAAGTTTATCTTTGTCTGGATAGTTGTCATAGTTAGCATTAGCTTGAGATCGATGTTCTACAAGAGATCTAGGCTCTGATTGTTTGATGATCTTTTTCATTTCACCTTAGACAAAAAACTAATCAGAGTATTTGCCTTCACAATTTCTGAGTCGTTATGACCAAGTAAATCAGATAATTCATGCAGCAATATTTTGGCTTCTTCGATTTGACCATCATCGATTTTATATAGGCATTCCGTTAGTTTATTTTGAATTTCTACAGGTCTTTCAGTGACTCCCATTAGTTCGGATAAAATCGAGTTACTATCACGTCCAAAGGTATAGGCATCAGCAGGATAAACTTGAAAATCTTCAACAATAAATACGTTCTCTTTTTTAACGTTACTCAGAACTTGAGGGGAGTGAGTTGTAACAATAAACTGACAGTTGGGGAAAGTACTTGTCAGACGCGGAATAATATCGCGTTGCCACTGAGGATGTAAATGTAGTTCTATTTCATCAATTAGAACAATTCCTTCGCCTTCTAATGCATTTTTTGTAGGATCTGGATTAGCGATCGCTAATCTTCTCGCAATATCTGCAACCATCACTAATAGATTTTTTTCACCATCAGAAAGCTGATTAAGTACTAGCTCATGGTCTTGCTTTTTAAGCACAATCTGCATACGCGATCTTTTTACCTTCATATCTGTATAGTCAGGTAATATAGATAAAATCGCCTGCCTTACAAAATTTAATTGGTAGTCTTGATAATTCAAATCACCGTCTAATTTAAGCTCTTGTTCTAAATCTTCATTGTGTTTAAACCATGCAAAAAATGTGTGGAAATTAATTTCATACTGATTAGTAGCATCTGTATAACAATGCAGTTGAGATAGCTTAGCTCTATTCGGGAACCAAGGATCGCTTCCAGACAAACTATAATGTGTAACTGATCTTTTGGTGGAATAGCAAACTACAATTGGAATGCTTCGGTTTGGATGACTGTCTATTTGAGTATGAATAAATTCTTTGAAATTTTCTGCATCATCAAGTTTGCTAAGTTCAAAACTACGCCGAGGTTCTTCGTCGCTACTTGAAGGATATCCAAAAAAGTATAGTAATTGAAGATTTCTAGAAAATTGTTTCTTTAAATCCGAAGATGAGACTGTTAACTCATTTATAGTTTCTCGACATTCGTTAGAAATATCACTTTCTGAAAAACTGGGATTCAAGTCATATACAGAATTTCCTTTGCCATTTCTTTGAACTAAAAGAACTTGGCGCACTAATTCAAACAATAAACTATCCAAACAATCGATAACACTTGATTTACCAGAGCCATTCACACCAATAAAAACAGCAAGATTTGATGGAAAATCTATAGTGACATCTTTGAAGCCCCTGAAGTTTTGCATCCGCAATTTTTCTATATGCATAGCTTCTTTACACCATCAGCTAATATTTGATCCCATTTCTGACGCTCATTAAGCTCATCTTGCCACAGTAACTCGTCTTTCCTTAAAGCCGCAAAAGCCTGATTTGCTTGCAAGAGAAACAACTGTCTGCGATATTGCTCCACCGCTTTGTCTAGCAAAGTTTGTAAATTATCACCAGACTGTTTAGAAAGTCTTAAAAGAACCTCATGAGTATTCTTGTTTATAGTTATAGCGATTTCAGACATAGCTAAACCTTAAAGATATATATTTGATTTTAGCAAATACTACGGTGATACTTGTAAGTTATCTGATGAATTACATCTTACCTAAAGAAATATGAATTATTCCCGATTCTAGTACAGCCTTCACGATGAAAAATGGTAACAAGCGATCTCCTCTCGCAGAGCAATCAAGATATCGCCCAAACTCGAAAGGTAATATAGTCGTTATAGATTGTTGATAAAAAATTATGAGCATCCAAGAACTAGAAACAGCAATAAAAAAGCTATCTGTTAAGGAATTAGCCAACCTAACAACATGGCTAATCGATTACCCTGAGCAAATATGGGATCAGCAAATAGAAGACGATCTTGACTCTGGAAAACTTGATCAATTATTAGACGAGATCAATCGCGAGTATGCAGCAGGTTTAGCAAATTAAAGTCATTCTTGTTTTGGATTGGCATACATAGCGATTATGATGCAATTTTAGATCGGTAGGATTTGAACGATATTTAACATTGGTTAATCTAAAAAATATTATGACATTAGTAGTTACTGCTGAACCAGTTCCACTCAAAACCGACATCAATGGCGTAGTGCGCGTTGGCAAAACCCGCGTCACCCTCGATACAGTCATCAAAACCTTTCAGAATGGGGCAACTGCTGAAGAAATTGTTTATCGCTATCCATCCCTGAAACTAGCCGATGTTTATACCACCATTAGCTTTTACCTCAATCATCAGCAAGAGGTTGAAACATATTTACAGCAACGGCAAAATCAAGCGCAAACAATCCGCAAGATGAACGAGGCAAAATTTGATCCTCAAGGATTGCGCGACAGATTAATTGCACGTCAGGTAGAGCAAGCTTCATGAAGTTCCTAGCTGATGAAAACTTCGATAACACAATTATCAGAGGTTTGCTACGCCGTAAGCCAGATGTTGACTTAGTTCATGTTCGAGATGTGGGTTTAGCAGGAGCGGATGATCCGACAGTACTAGAGTGGGCAGCCCAAGAAAATCGTGTACTTTTAACTCATGATGTTGCTACCGTAACCCACTATGCCTATGAGCGCATGGCGGCAGGTCAATCCATGACAGGAGTTATTGAAGTTACTTTTGATGCTTCTATTGGGCGAGTAATTGAAGATCTTTTATTCATCTTAGATTGTAGTCTCGAAGGAGAACTAGAAGGTCAGATCTACTATCTTCCTTTATGAATGGCAAAATTTGCTTAAAATATAATTAATCCAGTCTAAGCAAGCAAGAGTTTTATATGTCCCCGCTAAGTACAGGACAAAAATTTAATGGAGTTGAAGAAAGCAGAGGAATTAACATCGTCATGAAGGTTAAGGATGATATCACGAAGGAAATCAAAGCCAAGGCGAAAAATACTCTTAGGTAAACGCCCA